>JACPCT010000199.1 GCA_016184445.1 Candidatus Tectimicrobiota bacterium
CCGTGGCCGCTGAAGCCCGCCGCCACGTGGAAGCCCTCCAATCCATCGAAGCCGCCCATGATGCCGTGGTTGTCGGGGGAGAGCTCGTAGAGCCCGGCCCAGCCCCTGAGGATGCGCGCCCGCCCGAAGGCGGGGATGCGGTGGACGGCCCTCCCGGCGGCCCACTCGGCGGCCTCCCAGTCCACCCGGGTGTTGTAGCTGGGCTCGGCGTCCTGGGGGCCGTAGAGGATGAAGCCCCCTCCCTCGGGCTTGTAGGTGGTGTGCTGCTCGAGGTCGATGGTGAGGGGCATCCCGCTCGTGAGGCCCGCGACGGGGCCGCTCACGAAGACCTGGCGGCGGATGGGTTTCACCGGGATCTCCACCCCGGCCATGCGGGCCACCTCGGCGGCCCAGGGGCCCGCGCAGCAGACGACGCAGCCCGTCTCGATCCGGCCCCCGGGGGTCTCCACCGCCCGGGCGCGCGCGCCCTCGATGCGGATGGCCGTGGCGGGAGTCTCCTGGAGGAGGCGGACGCCCAGCTCCCGGCACCGCTTGGCGTAGCCCTGGACGGCCTCCTGGGGGCCCGCCCAGCCGTCCGCCCCGCAGAAGGAGCCGCCCCGGAGGTCGCCGGTGCGGAGGAAGGGCCAGCGGCGGGCGATCTCCTCGGGCGGGAGGAGTTCCGAGGGCACCCCCAGGCGCTCATGGAGGGCGCGGCTCTCCCGGAGGAGGCGCCAGTCCTCCTCCCGGGCGGCGAGCATGAGGTAGCCCGCGCGGCGGAAGCCCGGGTCCACCCCGAACTCCCCGGCGAAGCCCTCCCAGCGGGGCAGGGCCGCCAGGGAGAAGCGCACGTTCACCTCGGTGGAGAAGTCCAGCCGGATCCCCCCCATGCAGGCCCCCGTGGAACCCTGGCCCAGGGAGTCCCGCTCCAGGAGGACGACGCCCTTCATCCCGGCCCGGGCCAGGTGGCAGGCGACCGAGAGGCCCACCGCTCCCCCGCCCACGACGACGCAGGGGGAGGTTTTGGGAAGGGGCACGGGGGTTTTCCTCAGGAGGCTGCCGCGCGCGGGCGCCCCGAGTCTAGCTGTTTCCGGGGGCGATCGGAACCATCCGGCGGAGATGGCGAATGTGTGATCTGAATCACAAAAGCGCCGATCTGCTCTGTTGGATTTCCCACAGAGTTACGGTATACTTATTTTCGTTTCATTGTGCGATTAAGTTCTTAAATCGTCTCATTGTGAGAGAAAAGGTTTGACTCGGGGGTAGTACGGGGTAGTATGAGGATATTAATCTAGCAGGTCCTCCTCCGCGGGCGCCCGGCCCACGCTCGCGGAATGCCATCCCGTATCCAAGGAAGCGGCCCGCCGGTATGGGGCCGGCCGCCGCTTATTGACCGCAGCAGCGGGGACACCCGGATGCCGCCGAAAGCCCAGACGCAGGATACCCACTCGCGCTTTCTCCTGATCGAGGGCGAGGTGCGCATCCGCCACCTGCTCTCCGCCATGCTCCAGGTGGCTGGCGCGAAGATCGTCCACAACGTGCCGAGCGGGAAGGCGGGCCAGGAGGTCCTCCTCAATCAGGCCGTCGACGTCGTGGTGTGCGACTGGAACGCCCCCGAGATGAACGGCGTGGAGTTCCTCCGCAGCGTCCGCGGCCTGCCCGTCACGAAGTATCTCCCCTTCCTGATGATGAGCCCGGCCGGCCAGCTCAAGGAGGAGGAGCTCGCCGCCGCCCGCGACTTCGACGTCGACGGCCACCTCTTCAAGCCCATCACCCAGGAGGACCTCCAGGCCGGGGTGCGCGGCGCCGTCGGACGCTACAACGCCATGGCCAAGGCCTACACCCACCTGGCCCGGGCGGCCGCCTACGTCGACATCGGGGAGTTCGATGAGGCCCGCCAGGAGATCCGGGCCGCCCAGCTGGCGGGCGGGGAGTCGGCCCGGGTGTGGAGCGAGGCGGGCAACCTCCTCGCCGCCATCGGCGCCCCGGCCGAGGCCAAGGAATGCTACCGGCGCTCCATCGAGTTCGACCGCGGCTACGCCCGCGCCTACGACAAGCTCGGGGCCATCCTCGAGGAGGAGGGCGACTCCGAGGCGGCGCTCAAGTTCCTGACGGCCTCCACCCAGATGAGCCCCCGCAACCGGGAGCGGCAGTTCACCCTGGCGAAGGCGATGCTCGCCCGGGGGGACGTGGAGGGCGCGAGGGCCGCGGTCCACCGGGGCATCGAGGCCGAGGGCGGGGCCGCGCACCGCTCCGCCGTCAGCGCCGCCGCGGCCGAGTTCTTCATGTCGGCCGGCCGGGCCGACCTGGCCGAGGAGGAGTACGCCTTCGCCCTCGAGGGGGACCCGGCCAACGTCCACTACTTCAACCGGCTCGGCATCGCCTTCCGGCGCCAGAAGAAGTACAAGGAGGCCGTCGACAACTACCGCAAGGCCATCCAGGTGGTGAACAACGACCCCGTCCTCTACTACAACCTGGCCATCGCCCTGGCCGAGTCCGGCCAGATCCCCCAGGCGGTCGGCACCCTGCGCCGCGCCCTCGTGCTGGACCCCCATTTCAAGGCGGCCGAGGATCTGCTGCGCCGCATCGAGGCCCGCGCGAGGCAGGGCGGCTAGGGCCTGAAGTCCCGCCAGGTTGTTCATTGCGGCGCCGCTCCCCCCGCGATCCTCCCCCGGCGCCGCTTCCGGGGCCCCCCGGACGGGGCCCCGCCTCCGCACTCTCTCCACCACGCTCCCCTGCCCCCAGGCGGCGGCCTTGCGCGGCCACTCCCCCAGGATAGGGCGGGGGGGAGGAAAGGCCCTTACCTCAAATTCGCGCAGGTTCCGGATCCGGATGGCCGGAGGAAAATGGATGGGGAGGTCCG
>JACPCT010000200.1 GCA_016184445.1 Candidatus Tectimicrobiota bacterium
ATCGACGTCTCGTCATGTGCGATGAAAGATGACGCTGAGATTGCTGGCGGGCATGTCCACGACGGGCATGTCCACGACTTGAGGCTCTCCAAACCTTTCTCCCGCGCGCGGGCCGCCGTGAGGGAAGGCGGCCCGGTGTGATATGCTGGAGCCCTCCGCCGCCCTGGAGACGCCGGATGCCACGTCCGCGCATGCAGATCCTGGCGGGCGGCGCCGTTGTGGTTCTCAGCCTGGCCCTCGCCGCCCAGATATATCTCCTGTACGGACGGCTCGGCGAGAAGGACCGCGCCATCCGCCTCCTCGCCGGGGAGGTCGAACGGATCTCCGCCCAGCTAGCCCCCCTCAGCGGGGCGCTCGACGGGCGGGAGGACAGCCTGATCACCCTCCGGTTCCGCCTCCGCGAGAAGGACAAGCAGGTGCGCCTGATCGAGGAGGAGAAGCAGCGGCGGCGGCTCGAGTTCCTCTCCCTGGAGCAGGAGGCCTCGAAGAGCGGGGAGGAGCTGCGCGCCCTCCGCGAGAAGCTTCAGGACACCCAGAAGGTCCTGACCGCCCTCGAAAGCGAGAAGCGGAAGCTGGAAGCGGAGCTCCAGGCGCTGCGGGAGACGAAGGAACTGGCCGAGGCCCGCGGACGCGAACTCACCCTCCTCAAGCAGGAGAACGCCAAGCAGGCCCGCGCCCTGGAGGAAATCCAGGGGCAGTTCGAGGCCTTCCGGCGGCGGGCCGCGGCCCAGAAGCCCCCCGCCGCCGGCAAGAAGCCGCCCCAGCCCCCCTCCCGCTAGCCCCCGCTTGCCATCTCCCCGCCGGGCGGGTAGCTTGGCGCCTCTCGCCATCCGCGGGCCGAGCGGCCGCGCTCCGGGGGGGGACGCTCATGAAGGCCGGCCTCTTCATCACCAACCAGCAGCACCTGGACCGGGACATGGCCGGCGCGCTCGAGGAGCAGTACGCGATGGTCCGCCACGCGCGCGACCACGGCTGGGACTCCCTCTTCACCGGCCAGCACTACCTGAACGAGGGGAACAACCAGCAGCTCCAGGTCGTGCCCCTCCTGGCCCGGCTCCAGGCCGAGGCGGGGGGGATGACGCTGGGCCTGGGCATCCTCCTCATCAACCTCCACAACCCCGTCTACGTGGCCGAGACCGTGGCCTCGCTCGACGTCATCTGCCGGGGGAACTTCGTCTTCGGCGTGGGGCTCGGCTACCGGGAGGTGGAGTTCGACGCCTTCCGGGTGCCCAAGGGCCAGCGTGTGCGGCGCTTCGAGGAGTGCCTCGATCTCGTGAAGAGGCTCTGGACGGAGGAGGAGGTCACCTGGGAGAGCGAGGTCTGCAAGCTCGACCGGGTGCGGATGAACATCCGCCCCCTCCAGAAGCCCCGCCCCCCCATCTGGGTCGCCGCCAACAACGACAAGGCCGTCGAGCGGGCCGCCCGGCTCGCCGACACCTGGTTCATCAGCCCCCACGCCACCACCGCCACCAACAAGCGCCAGCTGGCCCTCTTCCGCGCCGCGCGCGAGCGCGCGGGGAAGCCCTTCCCCCAGGAGCTCCCCTGCATCAAGGAGGTCTTCTGCGCCCGGGACCGCCGGAGCGCCCTGGAGCTGGCCGGGCCCTACCTCTTCGGGAAGTACAAGGACTACGCCAAGTGGGGCCAGGACAAGGCCATGCCCAAGGACGAGAGCTTCGACCAGGAGCTCGGCGGCCTCCTGAAGGACCGCTTCGTCCTGGGCTCGCCGGAGGAGTGCTTCGCCCAGCTCCGCCCCTACTGGGAGGATCTGGGGGTGAACCACCTCGTCATCCGCACCCACTGGGCCGGGATGCCGGCAGAGACGGCGCTGCACAGCATGGAGCTGATTTCGAAAGAGCTTCTCCCCGCGCTCAGGAAGGTGTGAGGGCCCTCGGGGTCGGTATATTCATCACAGTGCCTGGAGACACATTCTTCCCGGGGCCCGGATCCGCGCCGCTCTAACCTCTCAAGGCAATTGGCTGGCGGTGGGCCAAGGGACGGGACAGAACGGAGCAGGAGGGCAAGGAATTCTCCCATCCATCAAGTACAAGCCGAATTTCTCCCAAGGCCCGGCAGTGGCACGGTTCGCAATGAGGATGCCTCCGGCGCCGTAATCGGCCGCGACATACTTCCCGTTTGAAGCTTTCAGGGAAAACTGACCGCCACTCTGAAGGATGAACTGGAATTTCTCCCACGGGCCCACCGAGGACCGATCTGCGATCAGTTGTCCTCCCTTGTTCAGATCCGCGGCGACATACTTCCCCGTGGATACGTTTCGAATGGCGTAATAACCGCCACCCAACGGCGAGAAAAAGAACAGCTCCCAGCTTATCGGAGAATTCCGGTTCGCGATCAGATAGCCCGGATTGTTCGAAGCGAGGTTCTCTGCGGCGACCCATTTCGCATTGCTCGATTTCAACGCAAACTGAAACGCCCCATGAGCATGGAAGGGCAGAAGAAGGAGCAAAGCGAAAACCGACGCCATCCAAAACCGCTTCATTGCCGCCGGCCATCCACCTGTGGGAACCGCGACCGCACGCTCCATGGCAAATCTCCCCCCTTTGGAATCCCAGATTGAGATCGGCCTCAGCATAGAGCCAAAATCGGGGGGGCAAGCCGAAAGTATGTGATCTGGGTCACAAAAGAGGAGAGTCTTGCATGCAAAATTCCCCGATACGCTGGAAGCGCCCGCCCTGCGTCCCCCCCCTCTGAGGACAATCCACCCCCCCCGTGCGCGGGCCCCTCACCCGTGGTATATTGGGGGCCTGCGAATCCTTCTCGGAAAAACCCATCAAGGGGGGGCGTTCATGCCCATGGCCGAGCGGCGGACGATTT
>JACPCT010000387.1 GCA_016184445.1 Candidatus Tectimicrobiota bacterium
TTCATCCTCGCCCAAAAAGGCGCGCCAGACAAGCATTTTGATCCCCGAGGAAAGATTTTTCCCTGATCCGGAACCTGCGCGAATTTGATGTAAGTGGCTTTCCGCGCCCACGGCGTAGATTCCCGGGTGCGCGCCGCGAGGGGCGCATCGGCGCGGCGGAGAGGAGGGCGAGATGAGGGGTCTCAAAGCGAGAGAGGGGGCCCCCCAGGCCCGGGCCATCCGGCTCCGGGGCGGGGTGCTCCGGGCGGCGGGGAAGGGGACGGAGGGCGGCTGGGACTTCGAGGTCTTGATCGCGAAGCCCGGGCCCTCGCGGGAGGGGGACTGGTTCCTGCCGGGGGAGGTGCTGGCCGGGGCGGCGCCCTTGTTCGAGGGGGCGCAGGCCTTCGCCAACCACGCCCGCTCGGGGGCGCCGGACATCAAGGACTTGGTGGGCTGGCACCGGAACGTGCGCATGGCGGAGGAGGGGCTGATCTCCACCTTCGCGGTGGCCAAGTCCGCCGGCTGGTTCCACGCTCTGGCCCACGACGCGCTGGAGCGGGGGATCGAGGAGCCGTTCGGCTTCTCCTTCGACGTGCTGGGGCGGGGGGAGATGCGCGAGGAGGGGGGGCGGCCCGTCCTCCACATCCTGACGATCGAGGCGGTCCACTCGGTGGACGTCGTTCACAAGGGGCGGCTGGGCGGGGCCCTGCTGGGGCCCGCGGGCCGCCCTCATGCGGAGGAGGATGTCATGTTCGAGAAGATGCGGGAGAGGTTGGGAGCGTCGGGAGGAACGGCGGAAGCGGAGCCGGAGGGCCCCGCCGCGGGCGGCCTCCGGGGGGACGCCGCCGCGGTGCGGCTGGCCGCGTCGAGCCTGCCGGGGCCGGTGCAGGAGAAGCTCAAGACCCAGTGCGAGGGGGCCACGGCGGAGGAGCTGGAGGCGGCCATCCGCCTGGAGGCGGCGACGCTGGAGAAGCTCACGGCGAGCGGGGCCCTGCGGGGCTTTGGCGCCCGCCTGGAGGGCGTGCGCGATGAGGCGGACCGCAAGCGCGCCGCCCTGGACGGCCTCTGGGAGCCCGCGCCCCGGGTGCGGGATGGCCTCGCGCCCTACCGCTTCCTGAGCGAGGCCTTCCAGGACTTCACCGGGCGGCGGCTCACCCCTCAGGCGTTTTTCGCCGAGACCTTCCACTACCACCGCGCGGGGGAAGACTGGAACGGCATCCGCCGCCTCTCGGCCTCCCTCGCCACGGCGACCTGGGGCGAGGCCTTCGGGGACTCCATCCGCCGGGCCCTGTTGCGCGACTTCCGGGACGAGCGCTTCCACCTCTGGCGGCGGATCGTCTCAGCCGTGGTGCCGGTGCGGGACTTCCGCACCAACCGGCGGGTGCGGGTGGGGGGCTACGGGGACCTGGCCACGGTGGCCGAGCAGGCCACCTACCCGGCCCTGGCCTCGCCCTCGGACGAGGAGGTGACCTACGCGGTCGCGAAGCGCGGGGGCATCGAGGACCTGACCTGGGAGATGATCCAGAACGACGACATGGGCGCCGTCCGGATGATCCCCCGTCGGCTCGCCCGCGCCGCCCAGCGCACACTCAACAAGTTCGTCTTCGACTTCCTGGCCGCGAACCCGGCGATCTATGACGGGGTGGCCCTCTTCCACGCCGACCACGGCAACACCTCGGCGAACGCGCTCACCTACGCCAACGTGCTGGCCGGCATCAAGGCGATGGGGGCGCAGAGCTTCCCGGGGGAGGCAGGGGCCGCTCTAGCATCCCAGGCCCAGCCCCGCTACCTCGTTCACCCGACGGCGCTCTTGGAGGAGGCCTTCGACGTCACCCAGTCCGCCGTGAAGATCGTCTCCAACGCCAACTCCACCCAGCCGAGCGTCATCAACCGCCTGGGGGTGGAGCCGCTGTGGGCTCCCGAGCTGACCGACGCGAACGACTGGTTCCTCGTCGCCGACCCGGCCCTGATGGACACCATCGAGATCGGCTTCCTCGAGGACCAGCAGGAGCCCGAACTCTTCCTCGAGGACAACCCCGCCGCGGGCAGCGGCTTCAGCGCCGACAAGCTCCGCTACAAGATCCGCCACGTCTACGGCGGGGCGGTGCTCGACCACCGCGCCTTCTACCGCGGCGCTCCGGCCTAACCCCATGCGGCGGGGCCGCACGGGGGCCCCGGCGTAAGCCCACAACCGGCCCCTCCCTCCGGCCCCTCCCCTTGAACAAGGGGAGGGGAGACGGGGTGGGGTTAGAGAGGAGAGAAGGGAATGTCTCAGCGGCAGGCATACGACACGCCCGGGACGCATGATGTGCACGGGTGCATCGAGCCCACGGCGGCCGGAGACGCCTCGAAGACCCACGTGATCTTCGCGGCCCCGGTGAGCTGCAAAGTCGAGAAGGTGAAGGTCATCCCCGGCGCGGCCATTACCGGGGCGAACACGAACACCAAGCACCTGAACCTCATCAACCGGGGGGCGAACGGGGCGGGCACGACCGAGATCGCGAACCGCGACCTCGTGCTCGGCACGGATCTGGGGGTGGCGGGCGTCGACCTCTACGCTCCTGCTTCTCCGCTGGATCTGGCCCAGGGCGCGCAGCTCGGCCTCCAGATCGAGCAGATCGGGACCGGCCAGGCCCTGCCGCCCCTGGGGGTCATCGTCGAGTTCGCGCCGAACTAAGGGGCAGGCCTCGACACGGGTGGCGCATTTGTAGGGGCGCACGGCCGTGCGCCCCTACGGGAGGATTCATCGGACATGTATCCGGCGGAAACCACGGAAGTCACGGCCACGGGCACGGCCAGGACGGGGAGCGGGAAGCTCCTGGGCGGGGTACGGTGAAGGCGGCGGCCAACACGAGCGTGGAGCTGGGCGTCCCGGCCTGCGGCGTCCATTTCGGGACGGGGCTGCACGTGGTGCTCGCTGGGACGGCCCCGAAGCTCTACCTCGAATTTACGTAGGGGCGGGTTTCAAACCCGCCCTAGGGACAGGCGTTGGTTTCGCGGGGGCAGGGCGGCCGATGCCCGCCCACCGTGCCTGCCCTGGCAATGGGCGGCCACGGGGGGCCGCCCCTACAGGAAGGGGGTACGGCACATGAGCG
>JACPCT010000388.1 GCA_016184445.1 Candidatus Tectimicrobiota bacterium
CCAGGAGGTGGCCTTCACCCTGGCCGACGCGATCGCCTACGTCGATGCCTGCCGCGGGGCGGGGCTGGACGTGGACGGCATCGGGAGGCAGCTCTCGTTCTTCTTCAACGTCCACAACCACTTCCTCGAAGAGGTGGCCAAGTTCCGTGCCGCCCGGAGGCTCTGGGCGAGCCTCATGCGGGAGCGCTTCGGAGCCCGGACCGAGGAGGCCTGCAAGCTCCGCTTCCACGCCCAGACGGCGGGCAGCGCCCTCACCGCCCAGCAGCCCTGGAACAACGTGGTGCGGGTGGCCCTCCAGGCGCTCGCGGCTGTGCTGGGCGGGGCACAGTCCCTCCACACGAACTCGATGGACGAGGCCCTCGCCCTCCCCACCGAGGAGGCGGCCCGCATCGCCCTGCGCACTCAGCAGATCCTGGCCGAGGAGACGGGGGTGGCCGGGACGGCGGACCCCTGCGGCGGGGCCTACGCCATCGAGGCCTTGACGGACGAGATCGAGCGCCGCGCCCGGGAGATCATCGATCGGATCGACCGCATGGGGGGGATGCTCCACGCCATCGAGGCCGGCTGGGTCCAGCGCGAGATCCAGGAGAGCGCCTACGCCGCCCAGCGGGCGGTGGACCGGGGCGAGCTCGTCGTGGTGGGGATGAACCGCTACGCCTCGGAGGAGGAGGTTCCCATCCCCACCCTGCGGCTTCGCCCCGAGGTGGAGGCCGAGCAGTGCGCGCGCCTGGGCCGCCTGCGCGAGCGGCGCGACGCTGAGGCCGCGGCCGCCCGGCTCGACGCCCTCCGGCGGGCCGCCCGGGGCCGGGACAACCTCCTCCCCTTCATCCTGGAAGCCGTCAAGGCCCACGCCACCGTCGGGGAGATCTCCGACGCCCTGCGCGGGGTCTTCGGCCTGTACCGGGAGGAAGTGGTGGTCTAGGGGACCGCGCCGCGGCGGAAGAGACCATGGCCGTGAAACCGGAAACGGAGAAAGAGGCGAGATGACCGGAAGCGAGACGCGGCGGATGTTCCTGGACTACTTCCAGGAGAAGGGCCACCGCATCGTCCGCAGCTCCCTGCTGGTGCCCGCGAACGACCCCACCCTCCTGTTCACGAACGCGGGGATGGTCCAGTTCAAGGACGTCTTCACCGGCCTGGAGCGGCGCGAGTACAGCCGGGCCACGAGCTCCCAGAAGTGCCTCCGGGTGAGCGGCAAGCACAACGACCTGGAGAACGTGGGCCGCACCGCGCGCCACCACACCTTCTTCGAGATGCTGGGCAACTTCTCCTTCGGAGACTATTTCAAGGAGAAGGCCATCGAGTTCGCCTGGGAGCTCCTGGTCGGCCGCCTGGGGCTGGACGGCGGGCGGATGTGGGTCACCGTCTTCCGGGAGGACGACGAGGCGGCGGACCTGTGGCAGCGCCTCGTGGGGGTGCCAGCCGCGCGGATCGTCCGCCGGGACGAGAAGGACAACTTCTGGGCCATGGGGGACACCGGCCCCTGCGGCCCCTGCTCGGAGCTCATCTACGACCAGGGCCCCCACATCGCGGGCGGCCCGCCCGGCGGCGGGGTGGACGAGGAGGGGGACCGCTACCTGGAGCTCTGGAACCTTGTCTTCATGCAGTTCGACCGGGACGCCTCGGGCAAGTTCAACCCCCTCCCCAAGCCCTCGGTGGACACCGGCATGGGCCTCGAGCGCCTGACGGCCGTCCTCCAGAAGCAGACGAGCAACTTCCACACCGATCTCCTCATGCCCGTCATCCGCTTCACCGAGGAGCGCTGCGGCCGGGCCTACGGCGAGAAGCCCGAGGGGCCGGACGTCTCCTACCGCGTCATCGCCGACCACGCCCGGGCCGCGAGCTTCCTCGTGGCGGACGGCGTCCTCCCCGGCAACGAGGGGAGGGGCTACGTCCTGCGGCGCGTCGCCCGCCGCGCCCTGCGCCACGGGCGGATGCTGGGGATCGCCGATCCCTTCCTTCACCAGGCCGCCGGGGTGGTGGCCGAAATGATGGGGGAGGCCTTCCCGGAGCTGAGGGAGAGCCTGAACTACATCTCCCGGGTCATCCTGGCCGAGGAGGAGCGCTTCTCCCACACCCTCGCCCAGGGCCAGCCCCGCATGGACGAAGCGTGCGAGGAGTTGCTCAACCCGGCTACAGTAACAATCGATATACCCAAGGAATTGGCCAAGAAAGTCTTTGTCCTGTCCGACACCTACGGCTACCCTTGGGACCTTGCCGTCGAGACAGCGACTTTTCACGGACTGGAGATTGATCGAGAAGCCTACGAGCAAGAGATGGACCGCCAGCGCGAGCGGGCGCGGGCCCACTGGAAGGGCTCGGGCGAGGAGGCGGTGGCCCGGGTGTGGCACGAGCTGCGGGAGGTGGCGGGGCCCACTGTCTTCCTGGGCTACGACCACCTCGAGGCCCAGGCCAAGGTCGTAGGGGTCGTCCGCGGAGGCGCCCGCTGCAAGAGGGCGGGGGTGGGGGAGGAGGCCGAGGCCGTTCTCTCCCGGACGCCCTTCTACGGCGAGTCGGGCGGCCAGGAAGGCGACCAAGGGCGCCTCACCTGGCCCGAGGGCTCGGCCGAGGTGCTCGACACCCAGAAGCCCCTGCCCGACATCTACGTCCACCGCGTCCGGGTGGAGCGTGGGGTCTTGGCCGAGGGCCAGGAGGTGGAGGCGAGAGTGGACGGGGAGCGGCGCGGGGCGCTCCGCCTCAACCACACAGCGACGCACCTCCTCCAGTACGCTTTGCGGCAGGTGCTGGGCGACCATGTCAAGCAGGCGGGCTCCCACCTCTCGCCGGAGCAGCTGCGCTTCGACTAC
>JACPCT010000389.1 GCA_016184445.1 Candidatus Tectimicrobiota bacterium
GGCCGGGGCTACGTCGCCGCCGAGCGCAACGCCGACGCCGGCCTGGGCCCGCAGTTCATCCCGATGGACTCGGTGTTCTCCCCCATCCGCCGGTGCTCCTTCCACGTGGAGAAGACCCGCGTGGGGGACATCACCGACTACGACAAGCTGCTCATCGACGTGGTCACGAACGGCACCATCGCCCCGGTGGACGCCGTGGCCCACGCCGCGAAGATCCTCAAGGACAACCTCCAGATCTTCATCAATTTCGAGGAGGAGGAGGTGCCCAAGACCCCCGAAGTGGACGAGCGGCGCCAGCGGCTGGTCGAGAACCTGCGGCGCAGCGTCGAGGAGCTCGAGCTCTCCGTCCGCAGCTACAACTGCCTGAAGAACGCCCGCATCCACACCCTCGGGGACCTCGTCCAGAAGAGCGAGGCGGAGATGCTCAAGACGCGCAACTTCGGCCGCAAGAGCCTGAACGAGATCCGGGAGATCCTGAGCGGCATGGGGCTCTCCCTCGGGATGGACCTGGCCCAGCTCCGGATCAGCCCGCAGGAGCTGAGCCGGCCGGGCGGCGAGGAAGGCTAGGGAGGCACCGATGCGCCACCTCAGGACCGGAAGGAAGCTCGGCCGAACCTCCAAGCACCGCATCGCCATGACGCGGAACCTCGTCACCTCCCTCTTCGACCAGGAGCGGGTGCGGACGACCCTCGCCAAAGCGAAGGAAGCGCGCCGCCACGCCGAGCGGCTCATCACCATCGGCCGGCGCGGCACCCTGCACGCCCGCCGGCTGGCGGCCGCGTACCTGATGACCCCCGCCGTGGTGAAGAAGCTCATCGAGGTCATCGGCCCCCGCTACAAGGACCGGCCCGGCGGCTACACCCGCATCCTCCGTCTGCCGCCCCGGCCCGGCGACGCGGCCCCGATGGCGTTCCTCGAGCTCGTGGACCGCGATACCTCCCGCGAGCAGGCCCGGCAGGAGCAGCGCCAGAAGCGGCAGGCGGCCCAGGGGGAGGGAACCGCCTCCTGAGGACGCGTTCTCAGACGAAGGAGAGGGAGAGCCCGGGGACGCGCGGCTCTCCCTCTTTTTTTCCGGGAGGGGTCACGCGATGTCCGAGCCCAGGGGGCGGCCCGAAGCGGACGGCTGCTTCGTCTGCGGCCCCGCGAACCCGATCGGCCTGAGGCTCGCCTTCCGCCTGGAGGGGGAGGTGTGCCGGGCCGAGTTCACCCCCCAGGCGTCCCACCAGGGCTACGACGGCGTCACCCACGGCGGCATCCTCTTCAGCGCCCTCGACGACGTGATGGCGAACTGGCTCTTCCTCCGGGGAGCCCGCGCCTACACCGCCCGGGGGGAGATCCGCTACCGCGCGCCCGTGCCGGTGGGCACCCCGCTGCGCCTCGAGGGGCGGCTCAAGGCCGCCAAGGGCCGCTTCGCCACCTTGCGGGGCCTCGCCCTCCGCGCGGAGGACGGCGCCGCCGTGGCCGAGGCCGAGAGCGTCTTCCACGTGATCGATCCGGGACGGGGGGGCTGGCCATGATCGTCGGGGTTCCCAAGGAGATCAAGAAGGACGAGCACCGCGCCGCCCTCTCGCCGGGGGCGGTGGAGGCCCTGGTCTCCGCTGGCCACACCGTCCTCGTCGAGAAGGGGGCGGGCCTGGGGGCGGGGATCGCCGACCGCGAGTACCGGGAGGCCGGGGGACGGGTCACCCCCGCGGCGGCGGAGGTGTGGCGCAGGTCCCAGATGGGGGTGAAGGTGAAGGAGCCCTTGAAGGCCGAGTACGCCCTCATGCGGGAGGGCCAGACCCTCTTCGCCTTCCTCCACCTGGCCGCCGCCCAGCCGCTCGCGCGCGTCCTCGTCCGGAAGCGGGTGCGGGCCATCGCCTTCGAGACCGTGCGCACGGCGAATGGGGCGCTGCCCCTGCTCCAGCCCATGAGCGAGATCGCGGGCCGCATGGCCGTCCAGGAGGGGGCGAAGTACCTGGAGAAGAGCATGGGGGGCCGGGGGGTGCTCCTCTCGGGGGCGCCGGGGGTGGCGCGGGGGAGCGTGGTCATCCTGGGCGCCGGGATGGTCGGGAAGAACGCCGCCAAGATCGCCGTCGGCCTGAACGCCGACGTGACCGTCCTCGACGTGAACCACTCCCGCCTCGAGTACGTGGACGACATCTTCGGGGGCCGGGTGAAGACCCTGGCCTCCACCCGCTTCTCCATCCGCGAGGCGGTGCGGGAGGCGGACATCCTGATCGGCGCCGTCCTCGTCCCCGGGGCCCGGGCGCCCAGGCTCGTGCCCCGCGCCCTGGTGCGGCGGATGAACCCGGGCTCCGTCATCGTGGACGTGGCGGTGGACCAGGGGGGCTGCGTCGAGACCATCCGCCCCACCTACCACTCCCGGCCCACCTACGTCGTGGACGGGGTCATCCACTACGGCGTGGCCAACATGCCGGGGGGGGTGCCGCGCACGAGCACCTTCGCCCTCTCGAACGCCATCCTGCCCTACGCCCTGGAGCTCGCGAACCTGGGGGTGGTCGAGGCCGTGCGCGCCTTCCCCGAGCTGGCCGAGGGCCTGAACGCCGCCGAGGGCAGGATCACCCACCCCGCCGTCGCCGAGGCGGTGGGGATGAAGTGCGCGAGGGTGGAGGAGGTGTTTTGAGGTTGTCACCCTGAGCCCTTCGCGCTACTCAGGGCAGGCTCCGCGAAGGGTCTTCGAGAGTGACGATGAGCGAAGATTCCTCGCTGCGCTCGGAATGACCGCACTATCCGATACACAGGGGGCGGGTTTGAGGCCCGCGCCGCGTTGATATGTAGGGGCGAGGCATGCCTCGCCCCTATCAACGCCCGCGGGCAGATGGCCCGCGTCTGCACCGTGAACAGGGACGGCTCCCCGCACGTGGTCCCCCTCGTCTACAAGTTCCATCCGGAGGAGGGCACCTTCTTCCTCAGCACGGGCGCCGACTCGGTGACGGTGCACAACCTCAGGCGCAGCTCCGCCCTCTCGATCTGCATCGACGACGACGAGTATCCCTTCCGGGCGGTCGTCGTCGAGGGGGAGGCAA
>JACPCT010000390.1 GCA_016184445.1 Candidatus Tectimicrobiota bacterium
CCCCGCCTCACCGGCAGAGAGCGCCCGGAGGGCGGGCCGCCGGGTCCTCCAAGGAGAGCTAGCCTTCCCCGCGGAAGAAGACCGCCGCGAGGGGGGGGAGGGTGAGCGGGAGGGAGAAGGGCCGCCCGTGGCAGGGGGTCTCCCCGGCCGTCACGCCCCCCATGTTGCCCATGCCGCTCCCGCCGAAGAAGCCGGCGTCGCTGTTGGCGATCTCCCGCCAGAACCCGCCGGCGGGAACCCCGACTCGGTAGGGCCGGCGGGGGACGGGGGTGAAGTTGAAGACGGCCAGGATGGGGGGATCGCCCGCCTCCCCCTTGCGGAGGAAGCTCAGCGCGCTCTGATCGCTGTCGCTCCCGTCGACCCACTCGAAGCCGGCGGGGCCGAAGTCGAGGGCGTGGAGGGCCGGCTCCTCCCGGTGGAGGCGGTTCAGCTCCGAGACCCAGCGCAGGATTCCCTCGTGGCGCGGGTCGCCGAGCAGGTGCCACTCCAGGCTCCCGTCGTGGTTCCACTCGCCCCGCTGGCCGAACTCGGCGCCCATGAAGAGGAGCTTCTTGCCCGGGTGGGCGTGCATCAGGCCGTGGAGGAGGCGCAGGTTGGCGAACTTCCGCCACTCGTCGCCGGGCATGACGCCCCAGAGGGAGCCCTTGCCGTGCACCACCTCGTCGTGGGAGAGGGGGAGCACGAAGTTCTCGTTGAAGGCGTAGAGCATCCGGAAGGTGAGGTCGTTGTGGTGGAACCTGCGGTGGACGGGGTCCCTCCGCATGTAGCGGAGGGTGTCGTGCATCCAGCCCATGTCCCACTTCATGCCGAAGCCCAGGCCGCCCACGTAGGCGGGCCGGGAGACCATGGGCCAGGCGGTGGACTCCTCGGCGAGGGTCTGGACGTCGGGGTGGCGGCGGTAGATCTCCTCGTTGCACCTGCGGAGGAAGCTGATCGCCTGGAGGTTCTCCCTGCCCCCGTACTCGTTCGGGAGCCACTCCCCCGCCTCGCGGGAGTAGTCCAGGTAGAGCATGGAGGCCACCGCGTCCACCCGGAGGCCGTCGGCGTGGTACTTCTCCAGCCAGAAGAGCGCACTGCTGATCAGGAAGGCCCGCACCTCGTTGCGGCCGTAGTTGAAGATGAAGCTCTTCCAGTCGGGGTGGAAGCCCTGCCGGGGGTCGCCGTGCTCGTAGAGGTGGGTCCCGTCGAAGAAGGCGAGGCCGTGCCCGTCGGCGGGGAAGTGGGAGGGCACCCAATCGAGGATGACCCCGACGCCGCGCTGGTGCAGGTGATCGACGAGGTGCATGAAGTCCTGGGGCGTCCCGTAGCGGGCGCTGGGCGCGAAGTAGGAGGTGGTCTGGTAGCCCCAGGAGCCGAAGAAGGGATGCTCCATCACCGGCAGGAGCTCCACGTGGGTGAAGCCCGCCCGCCGGACATGGTCCGCGAGGCGGGGCGCCAGCTCGCGGTAGGAGAGGGAGCGGTGGCCCTCCTCGGGGACCCGCATCCAGGAGCCCAGGTGGACCTCATAGATGGGGAGGTGGGCCTTCCGGGAGTTGAACTCATGGCGGCGCGCCATCCAGCCGCCGTCGCCCCACTTGTAGTCCAGGTCAACCCCTCCCAGACGCCCGAGCCGCTGGGCCGGAGGGGATGGCGGCCCGGCGTCCAGAAGTTGAAGTCGCCGAGGACGCTCACCGCCTCGGCGTCGGGCGCCCACACGGCGAAATGGGTGCCCCCGGCGCCGCCGCGGCGGGCCGGATGCGCGCCCAGCTTCTCGTAGAGATGGAAGTGGGTGCCCTCGTTGAAAAGATAGGCGTCATCCGGCGAGAAAACGCTCACGTCATGCCGGACGGGGCCATCCTCCCGGGCGGCGCGGTCCCCGCTCATCCGCCTTCCCTCCCCATCGGCAGGGCCACCTCCAGCAAATGGGCCGTCTCGTCCCCCTCCTTGGGGATCAGGGAGGTGGCCATCTCATCCAGATAGGCCCCCCGGAAGGAGGCGCCCACCCACCGCCGCCAGAGCTCGGCCCGCCCGCCGTCCACGCACGGCGCGGCGGCCTCGATCAGGATGTGGCGTTCCATCCGCGCCCCCCTCCCCGGGGATTCCCGCACGGCGCCGCGCCGTGGCCCGCGGCGGAACGGGTTCGATGCGCGCGAAAGATGGCGGATGGGCCGGAACCGGCGGCGCGGCCCTTCCCGGGTGCCGGCGATCCGGTTCGGCCGTGGGATTCGGCCGAAGGCGGCAACGGCGCGGCGCGGTTCCGCTTGAGCTTGCCAGCGCCCAGCGCCATTCCCTCCCGCCCTCTGGAAAAAGGGCCGGTCCATGCGCGCCCGGGGTCCCCGGGGGCGCGTCCCGCCCGCACGGGAGACGCGCCATCCTAGCCCAGACCCGCCTCCTTTCAAAGCGGCGCGAGTCCCTCCGCGGCGGGATGTCCCCGGCTTGATCCCTTCCCCCCTTCTTGGGTATATGAGAGGGCTCTTGACGGGATGAGCCGGGAGATGGGGGGCCGTTCCTCCGGCGGCCCCGCGCGGAACCGCGGAGACAAGAGGTGCCATGAAAACCCTGATCACCGGCGGGGCGGGCTTCGTGGGTTCCCACCTGGCGACCCTGTTGCTGGAGAGAGGCCACGAGGTCCACCTTCTCGACGACCTTTCGACCGGCCGGCGGGAGAACCTCGATCACATCCGCTCCCACCCCAGCCTTCGTCTGCACGAGGCAAGCGTCCTCGACCTCGGGGCGGTCGAGCCCCTCGTCGCCGATTGCGGGGAGATCTACCATCTCGCCGCCGCGGTGGGGGTCCGGCTGGTCATCGAGAAGCCCGTCGAGACCATCATGACGAACGTCCGGGGCACCGAGGTGGTCCTCGATTGCGCCCGGAGGCACGGGAAGAAGATCCTCGTCGCCTCCACCTCCGAGGTGTACGGGAAGAACAAGAACGGCGCGCTGCGGGAGGACGACGACCGCATCATGGGCTCCGTCACGAAGCAGCGCTGGGCCTACGCCAACACCAAGACCCTCGACGAGTTCCTCGCCCTGGCCTACCACCGGCAGTACGGCCTCTCCGTCGTCATCACCCGGCTGTTCAACACGGTCGGCCCCCGCCAGACCGGCCGCTACGGAATGGTGATCCCCAACTTCGTCCGGGCCGCGCTGGACGGCGCGCCCCTCCGGGTCTTCGGCACCGGGCGGCAGACCCGGTGCTTCGTCTACGTGGGCGACGTGGTCCGCTGCCTGACCGACCTCATGGGCCACCCCGGCGCGGTGGGGCAGATCTTCAACATCGGCAACGGCCACGAGATTTCCATCGCGGCGCTGGCCGAGCGGGTGAAGGCCCTCACCGGCTCCTCCTCCCCCATCAAGTTCGTCCCCTACGAGGAGGCCTACGGCGAGGGCTTCGAGGACATGGAGCGCCGCGTCCCGGACCTGACCAAGGTGCGCAACATGGTGGGTTATGAGCCGGAAGTTCATCTCGACGAGATCCTGCGGCGGGTGATCGCGTATTTCCGGGAGAACCGCTCGGCGAGCTGAGGGCGGGAGGAGGGGGCGCCAGCATGGAACGGGTACTGGTCACCGGGGGCGGGGGCTTCATCGGCTCGAACCTCGTGCGGGCCCTCCTGAGGGAGGGCTACGCCGTCCGCGTGCTGGAGAGCTACGCCACCGGCCGCAGGGAGAACCTCCAGGACGTCCTGGAGGACATCGAGCTGCTCGAGCACCCCCAGGGGGTCCTGGACCCGCGGGTGTGCGAGCGCGCCGCGGCGGGGGTCTCCTGCATCCTCCACCAGGCCGCCATCCCCTCCGTCCCGCGCTCCATCGAGGACCCGATCCGCTCGGATCAGGTGAACGCGGGGGGCACCCTCAACATGCTGGAGGCAGCGAGGAAGGCGGGGGCGCGCCGCTTCATCTACGCCTCCTCCTCCTCGGTGTACGGCGACGCGCCGGGCGAGGTCCGGCGGGAGAACGCGAAGCCCTCCCCGCTCTCCCCCTACGCGGTCTCGAAGCTGACGGCCGAGCTCTACGCGGCGCTCTACCACCGGCTCCACGGCCTGGAGACGGTGGGGTTGCGCTACTTCAACGTGTTCGGCCCGCGGCAGGACCCCCACTCCGCCTACGCCGCCGTCGTGCCCATCTTCACCCGGCGCCTGCTGGCCGGCGAGCGCCCCACCATCTACGGCGACGGGGAGCAGTCGCGCGACTTCACCTACGTGGACAACGCCGTCCACGGCAACCTCCTGGCCCTCAAGGCCGGCCGCGCG
>JACPCT010000391.1 GCA_016184445.1 Candidatus Tectimicrobiota bacterium
ACATCCCGGGGCCGTAGACGTTGAAGGGGCGCACGATCTTGCAGTCCACGCCGAAGTGCTCGTGGTAGACGCGGCACAGGGTCTCGCCCACGCGCTTGCTCTCGTCGTAGCAGGCCCGGGGCCCCAGGGAGGAGACGTTGCCGCGGTAGCTCTCGGGGGTGGGGACGTAGCGGGGGTCGGGGTCGCCGTAGATCTCGCTCGTGCTGAAGAAGAGGAGCTTCGCCTCGTGCTCCCGGGCGAGCTCGAGCATGTTCTTGGTCCCCCAGATCGCGACCTCGAGGGTTTCGAGGGGGTACTTCCGGTAGTAGTACGGGCTGGCGATGCCGGCGGCGTGGATGACGAGGTCGACCGGCTCGGGGTGGGAATAGGGCTCGATGACGTTGAACTGGACGAACTGGCCCGCGCCCTCGGGCGCGCGGGCGGAGGTCTCGGCCGCCGTGATGAGGTTGTCGAGGATGACGAGCTTGACGGGCGCGCCTCCCTCCCGCTGGTTCAGGCGGGAGAACACCGCCGCGAGGTACCTCCCCAGGAAGCCGGCTCCGCCCGTGAGGAGGACCGTCTTCCCGCTGAAGGCCCGCGCGGTATTCCCCAGCCCATCGAGGATTTCGCCGATGTCGCTGTCGAGGTACTGGCTCATCTCAGATCACCCGCAGGTCCGGCAAGGGAACGATGAAGCGGCCCCCGGCCTCCGCGAACGCCTTGTGCTTGGCCATGATGGGCTCGGCGAAGTTCCAGGCCAGCAACAGGACGTAGTCCGGCCGCCGCTCGTAGATCGCCTGGGCGGGGAACACCGGGATGTGATAGCCCGGGGTGAAGAGGCCCTGCTTCCACGGGCTGTCGTCCACGACGAAGTCGATCACCCCGGGGCCCAGGCCGAAATGATACATCAAGGTCGTGGCCTTGGCCGGGGCGCCGAAGCCGGCGATCCGCTTTCCCTGCCTCCGGAGCCCGCGCAGAAGCTCCCCCAGCTCCTCCTTGCGGCGGCCGATCCGGGCGCTGAAGTCCCGGTAGGCCTCGGGCCGCCGGAGCCCGGCGGCCTCCTCCAGGGCGATCAGCTCCCCCACGCCGGGCGAGACCGGCCTCGGCCCTCCCGCCGGCTGGGCCACCCCACGGAGCGAGCCCCCGTGCGTGGGAACGCGCCGCGCGTCGATCATCTCCATCCCGCACCGCGGGAAGAACGACCGCAGGGGGCCGGCCGCGTGGTAGGCCAGGTGCTCGTGATAGATCGTGTCGAACAGGAGCTTCTCGCAGACGTCGAGCAGGTAGGAGACCTCGAAGACGAAGACCCCGCCGGGCCCGAGGAGGGAACGGACCCCCTCCGCCATCTCCCGCAGGCCGTCCGCGTGGGCGAAGACGTTGTTCGCCGCGACGAGGGCGGCGGGCCCCCGCTCGCCGCGGATGCGCGCCGCGAGCCGGGGTTCGAAGAATGCCTCCACGGTCTCGATCCCCGCCTGGTTCGCCGCGCGGGCGATCTCCTGGGCGGGGTCGACGCCCAGGACGCGCATCCCCTTCTCCCGGAAGAAGCGCAGCAGGCTGCCGTCGTTGCTTCCGATCTCGACCACCAGGTCCCCCGGCCTCAAGCCGTACCGCGAGACGGCGTCCTCGGCGTAGGCGCGAAAGTGCGCCAGGAAGACCGGGGAGGTGCCAGAAACGTAGACGTAGTGCCGGAACAGAAGGCCCGGGTCCACGACGTCGAGGAGCTGGAGGTGCCCGCAATCCCGGCACAGGTGCAGGTCGAGCGGAAAGGAATCCTGCGCGATGTGCAAATCTTCCCGGGAGACGAACGCGTTCGCGGGAGGAGTCGGCGCGAGCGAGAAGACCAGCTCCAGCGCGCCGCCGCCGCACAGGCGGCAGTCCCGCCGGCGCCTCACCACGTTCGCGGGAGGGGCGTTCATGCGATCGGGGGTTATATCAGCTGGACGCGCACGACGTCCGCCTCGTACGCCTCGTGATCGCGGGCGTTGCGCGAAAGGGTGAGGAACACCGTCTCCTCGGGGAAACGCATGGCGTGCTCGACCATGGGAGGGGTGAAGAAAAGCTGGCCGGCCTGGACCAGGACCCGCTCGGGCGCGGCCCGGCTCCCGGCGGGGCGGTGGAAATACTCGATCGACCCCGAAAGCACGTAGCAGTAGTGCCAGTCCGTCTTATGGTAGTGATTGGCCCGAACGGCGCCCTTCTTCGAGGTGATGATGACCGCCATGCGGATGTCGGCTTCAACGAGGTTCTGGATGACGCCGCGCGCATCCACATACGGTTTCTCGACGGGGATGACCACTTCCTTCGGCCAGGGCTCCCTGTCGCCGTTCCGGTCCGGCATATGCGCTCCGCCCCGATTTCAAGAGGATTCCCCGCCCACCACGGCCGCCCGCCGATCCTTCAACGCACGCAGGGCACTGTCAAGCCTCCGGGCTTCTTGCCTTCCTCCCCCCTACACCCGGTCGGCCAGCCAGTCGTACATGAAGCGGACGGCGTTCAGGGTGTTGTCGTTCTGGCAGTGGTTTTCCCCGAGGGTCTCGGGGGTCCACATCTTGAGCTCCTTCTCGGCGGAGGCGAGCTCCCGGTAGGTGCGGCGGGCGGACTCGGGGCGGACGATGCGGTCCTGCTCGCCGTGGCTGACGAGGGTGGGGCAGCGCACCCGGGCGAGGACGCCATCGAGGGTGTAGGGCGCGAGCTTCGCGCGGCAGTCGGCGTCGTCCTTGGCCCCCAGGATGTAGTGGAACTGGCGCTGGATGGGCGGGAAGTAGTCGTAGACGTCGTTCAGCCAGTCGTAGCAGGCGCCCCAGAGCGCCATGGCCTTGATGCGC
>JACPCT010000392.1 GCA_016184445.1 Candidatus Tectimicrobiota bacterium
GACGTGGCGAAAATATAGGCGACCTTCATGGGCCCCTCCTTCCATCCTTGGCGAATGCGGCGCGGAAAAATGGGATGACGCGCGGGAGGCGGGCCGGGGCGCCCCCGAGGGCCCGCGGCCGATGCCTCCCGGGACCGAGGGATACCCCCGGCCGGGCGGAAGCGCAAGCCCGGGGAGAGGGGAACCCCGCTTGCCCCGGGGCGGGCCGGCGCGCATCATGGCGGACCCGTGGAGTGTTTCATTTCCTCATTCCTGGCTTCCAGACCGGAGGCGCTGAATCCATGCCCAGAACCCTCGCCGACGAGCTGCTCGAAGGCGCCATCGACTTCCACGCCCACATCTACCCCCAGCTCACCCTCGAGGAGTCCGGGCGCGTCCTGGACCACGAGTGGGCCGAGGTGGCCCGCGCCCACGGCATGCGCGGCTTCGTCATGAAGAGCCACCTCTGGCCCACCGTCGCCCAGGCCCGGGTGCTGCGCGAGGTCTACCCCGGCGTCGCGGCCATGGGGAGCATCGTCCTCAACTCGAACGTGGGGGGGCTCTCCCCCTTCGCGGCCGAGAGCGCGGTGCGGCTGGGGGCCAAGGTCATCTGGATGCCCACCTACACGAGCGCGAACGACATCAAGGTCAAGGCCTTCAGCCGCCGGGTGGCGGGGGCCTACAAGAACAAGCCCCCGCAGCCGGGGGCGGCGGAGGGGCTCACCGTGCTGGGGAAGGACGGGAAGGTCCTCCCCGAGGCGGACGCCATCCTGGAGATCGCCCGGGACGCGGACGTGGCGGTGGCCACCGGCCACCTCTCGGCGGAGGAGGGCGTGGCCCTCGCCCGCCGGGCGAAGGAAGCGGGCCTGCGGAAGTTCGTCTACACCCACCCCATCATCCACATCGTGGACGCCTCGGACGCCCAGATGCGCGAGGTGGCGGACCTGGGCTACGTCGTGGAGTTCACCTGGATCTCGGCCTTCCCGATGTGGCAGGGGCTCGACCCGAAGAAGGTCGCCGCCACGGCGAAGCTGCTCGGGGCCGAGCGCTGCATCATGACCACCGACGCCCAGGGGGACGTGAACCCCACGCCCCCCGAGATGCTCCGCATGTTCATCGCCTCCATGCTGCTGCTGGGGCTCTCGGCCGAGGAGGTGCGCTGGATGGTGCAGCGCAACCCGGCCCGTCTGGCCGGCCTCGAGGGCTGAGGGCCGCGGCGCGAAGGCCCGGCGGCGCCCGCCTCAGCGGGAGAGCAGGAAGACGGCCGCCAGCGCGAAGGCCAGCCCGGCGAGCCTCGGGCCGTCGAGCCGCTCCCGGATGAAGAAGGCCGCTAGGAGGATGGTCACCAGGAAGCTGAGCTGGACGATAGGGACGATGACGCTCGCGGCCCCGCCCAGCCGGAAGGCCACGAGCATGGAGCAGAAGGCGAGCGACTTGAGGCTCCCGGTGAAGGGGGAGAACACCCAGTTGCTCCAGGGCATGGCGGTGCGGCCCCGCCAGAGCGCGAACGCCGCCGCGCACGCGGCCCAGAGGCAGCCGCTGTAGAAGATGAGGAAGGCCGGGTTCCCTCCCCGCATCATCCCGATCTTGAACAGGAGGTTGAGGGCGGCGAAGAGCATCATCGCCAGCAGGGCCAGGAGGATGGAGCGGCGGGAGCCCTGCCGCATCCGGCGCCCCGCCCGGCCGCCCCAGGTGACCGAGGCGATCGCGGACGCCGAGCAGAGAAGCCCGGCTCCTAGGGCGAGCGACCAAGGCTCCCCGAACGCGAGGACGGCCAGGACGGCCACCAGCACGAAGTTCAGCCGCAGGATGAGGGTGTTCACCCCCACCTCCCCGTCGCGGAGGCTCTGGATGAAGCAGAAGGTCCCGATGAAGGAGGTGAAGCCCATCGGGGGCCCGTAGATCAGGGAGGCCATGTTGGAGTTGAGGTCGCCCGCCGCATAGCCGAAGAGCAGGGCCGCCGAGAGGAAATAGGGCACCTCGGCGGCCAGGAAGCTCTCCGGCACCATGCCCGAAACCTGGGCCTTTTTGTAGAGGAAATCCGAGGCGCCCAGGGCGCTCATGCTGAAGAGGGCGAGAAGCAGGGGAAGCGGCATCCAGCCTCCGGGGCCGGGAACCGGGCCACGCCCGGCCTGCGGCCAGCCGCGCATCATAAAGGGCGGGCCCCGGCCGCGCCACCCCTTTCCCGCTTGCCTCGGCCCGAGGCCCTCTGCTAGCATCCGGGGGGTCCGGCCAGGCCGGGGGTGCAGGCCGCGAACCCAGGCCAAGGGGCGGCCCGCGTGAAACCGTCTCGGCGTTCCCGCTGCCAGAGTTGGCATTTTTTCGGAGGAGGTTTGATTCGATGCCTTTCGTGATCTCACAGAAGTGCCTCGGAGAGCGCTACGCGACCTGCGTGAGCGTCTGCCCGGTCGACTGCATGCACCCTGGTGAGTACAAGGGGCAGCCCTTCCTGGTCATCGATCCGGAGGAGTGCATCGACTGCGGCGTCTGCCAGCCCGAGTGCCCGATCGACGCCATCCTCGAAACCGAGGACGAGGATCCCGAATGGGCGAAGATCAACGCCGAGCTCTCCCCCAGCTTCAAGAACAACGAGCCCGTCGATCCCCGCCCGGCCAACGACCCGCCGCGCCGCCCCGACAACAAGCTCCGCTAGAAGGCTCCCGAAGAGTCCCGGCCGCGGCCCCTCCGGGGGCTGCGGCTTTTTTTGCCCAAATTGCGGTTCCCCTCCTTCCTCCCTATAATCGGCCGCATCCCAGTCCGCATGCCCGAGACCGGCCGCCGGGCCGCCGCGTGGCTGCCGCGCACC
>JACPCT010000393.1 GCA_016184445.1 Candidatus Tectimicrobiota bacterium
CCTCTCGGGCGGGGCCACGGTCGAGACCGAGGAGGGCGTGCGCCCCGTCGCCCCGGGCACCCTCGTCTTCATCCCCGCCATGGAGAAGCACCGCCTGCGGGCCAGCGAGGACATCCTCTACCTGGAGTACCAGGCCCCCAACCGCTTCAAGACCACCATCCTCGAGGGCACCGAGGACGACCTGCGCTGGCGCAAGGTGGACGGCAAGATCTGGGTGCAGAGCTGAGGGGGGAGACGCCATGATCCAGTTCATCGACACCGAAGCCTGCGAGCGCGTGGCGCAGGGCCCTGGGCTCGGGACGGCCGCCGAGGTCATGGGGCCCGGGAGGTGCGGGGCGCAGAACGGCCGGGGCCTCCTGCGCCGGCTGGGGCCGGGGGAGCGGGTCGAGGCCGGGGCCCTGCCCGGCGCCCGCCAGCTCCTCTACCTCATGGAGGGGGAGGGGACCATCGAGCTGGGCGGGAAGGCCCACCCCGCGGGCGCGGGCATGGGGGTCTACCTCGACCTCGCCGAGGGCGCCGTCATCCGCCAGAGGGGGAGCTCCCCCCTCAAGGTCTTCCACCTCATCGTCCCGAAGGAGTAGGCGGGACCGGCTCCCGCCGCCCGCCGGCGGCTTCCGATTGGCGCGGAGGATTCGACATGGCCGATCTCCAGCGCCCCGTCCTGGACGTGGGCCTCGTGGTGCGGGACTTCGACCGCGCCCTGGCATTCTACCGCGACAAGCTGGGCCTCGCGCCCACGCGCCGCCTCAGCATGGACGCCGAGACGGCCAGGCGGGCCGGCATCGGCTCGGCCGCCTTCGAGATCCAGTACATGCAGGCCGGGGAGGCGAACCTCAAGCTCGTCCGCTTCCAGATCCCTCCTCCCCCCGGCCCCGCCGGGACGGACGGCGCCGCGGGCTACCGCTACGTCACCCTCTGGGTGAAGGACCTGGGCAAGACCCACGCCGAGTGGCGGGCCAAGGGGGCCGAGTTCCCGAGCGCGCCCATCCGGCGCACCCCCGAGCTCCAGATGGTGTTTCTCAAGGATCCCGACGGGAACTTGATCGAGCTCCTGGGCCCCTGAGCCCCCGAGCGAGGAGAGCCCCCATGCCCGAGGCCCAGGCCATCACCATCATCTGGTCCAACGTGCCCAAGGAGCACGAGGAAGAGGTCCGCAAGTGGCACAACCTCGAGCACACGACCGAGCGCCTGGAGGGCCCCGGCTACCTCTGCTGCCGCCGCTACAACCGCGAGAGCGGGGAGGGCCGCCACGGGCGCCTCAACTTCTTCGAGGCGGAGAGCCTCGCCGCCTTCGACAGCCCCTACTACCTCCGCTCCCGCAACAACCCCACCCCCTGGACGCGCAAAAGCATGAGCCTCTCCCGGGACGGCGAGCGCGGCATCTGCCGGCTGGCGGCCTCGCACGGCGGGCGGCCCCGCATCGAGTCCCCCTACCTCTACACCGTGCGCTTCGATCCGGCGCCGGGGGCGGAGGAGGAGATCGTGGCCTGGTACAAGGAGGAGCACCTCCCCCGCATGTGCGCGGTGGAGGGGGTGCTGCGCGGGCGGCTCTTCCGCCGCGTGGAGGAGCTCTCGGACGTCAAGACCGAGGAGTCGAAGATCCACGGGACGCGGGGGATGCAGGGCAGCCCCCGGGCCTTCGCCGCCCTCTACGACATGACCACCCTCGCGCCCGCGGGCGGGGACGCCTGGCGCGAGGCCGCGGGCGGCACCCCGCGGAGCACCGCCGCCCTCAAGAAGCTCCTCAACCCCATCCGCGAGGGCTGGTGGCTCGACTTCGTCAAGTACGCCCCGGCGGTGATCCAGCGCCTCGCGGAATCGTAGGGGCGGGCCTTGTGCCCGCCCGCATTCAAAAAAAGGCGGGCGGCCTCAAGGGTCGCCCCTACAATGAACCACCTGTTCAGGATTTTGCGCGCCTAACCCCCAGGAGACTCCCCCTTGCCCGAGCCCCAAGCCGTCACCGCCGTCTGGGTCAACGTGCCCGAGGCGCACCGCGAGGAGTTCCGCCGGTGGCACAACTGCGAGCACTCGACCGACCGCCTGGAGGGCCCGGGCTACGCCTGCCTCCACCGCTACATGCGGGCGGGCGGGGACGGGCGGCACAACTGCCTCAACGTCTTCGAGGGGGAGAATCTCGAAGCCTTCGACAGCCCCTACTACCTCCGCTCCCGCAACAACCCCACCCCCTGGACGCGCCAGTGCATGGCCTTCCTCAAGGACACCGAGCGGAGCGTCTGCGGGCTCGCGGCCTCGATGGGGGAGCGCCCCCGCTACGACGCCCCCTTCCTCTACACCGTCCACGTGGACCCGCCCGAGGGGCCGGGGAGCGAGGCCGAGGCCATCGCCTGGTACCGGGAGGAGCACTTCGGCCGCCTCTTCGCCGTCGGGGGCCTCTTGCGCGCCCGGCTCTTCGTCCGGGACGAGAGGCTCTCGAACGAGCAGACCGTGGAGACCACCATCCAGGACATGAATCCGGGCGCCCGGCGCCTCCTCGCCCTCTACGAGATGGCCGCTCTCGGCCCCGTGGGGGGCCCGGCCTGGGTCGAGGCCTCGACCGGCACCCCCCGCAGCGCCGGCATGGTGAGGCGGCTCCGGCGCCCCGTCCGGGAGCGCTGGTGGCTGGATTTCGCCAAGTGGAAGACGGCCTAGATGGAATCCCGTATCTGCTTCGTGGGTGACTCCTTCGTGAACGGGACGGGCGACCCCGAGTACCTGGGCTGGCCGGGGCGGCTCTGCCGGGCCGAGCGCGCGAAGGGCCACCTCCTCACCTGCTAC
>JACPCT010000394.1 GCA_016184445.1 Candidatus Tectimicrobiota bacterium
GGGGCGGCGGGGAGCGGCGGGTTGAGCGTGGTGCTGATCGGCTTCAAGGGGGCGGGGAAGACCACGGCGGGGCCGCTCCTGGCGGCGCGCCTGGGCCTTCCCTTCGACGACCTGGACCGGCGGATTGAGGCCGCGGCCCGCGGGCGAGTGGGGGAAGGGCTGGGCTTCCGCGAGGCCTACCGGCGGCTGGGGGCGGAGGGCTTCCGCGAGCTGGAGCGGGAGTTGCTCGCCGAGGCACTGGCGGGGGAGGAGATGGTGCTCGCCCTGGGCGGGGGGGCGCCGCTCGGCGCCGGGGCTTCGCTCGAGGGCCACTGCGTGGTGTATCTTCGGGTGCCGGCGGATGATCTGGTGCGCCGCGTCCGGGCGGGCGGCTGGCCCGCCTACCTGGACGGGGAGCCGGACAAGGAGGCCGCCCTGCGGCGCCTCCTGGCCGAGCGGCTCCCGCGCTACGAGGGCCTGGCAGGGGTGGCAGTGGAGAACCCGGACGGGACGGCCCCCGCCGAGGCGGCCGCCCAGGCCGAGCGCGGGGTGCGCGGCTGGCGGGATAGGCGGCGCTGATCGCCGGGGAGAGGGCTTCGCCTTGTCGAACACGTTCGGGCGGGTGTTCCGCTTCACCACCTGGGGGGAGTCGCACGGTCCCGCCGTCGGGGTCGTGGTGGACGGCTGCCCGGCCGGCCTGCCGCTGGCCGAGGCGGACATCCAGAAGGAGCTCGACCGCCGCCGCCCCGGCCAGAGCCGGGTGACCACCCAGCGCCAGGAGGAGGACCGGGGGGAGATCCTCTCCGGGGTGTTCGAGGGCCACACGACCGGCACCCCCATCTCGATCCTCATCCGGAACAAGGATGCCGACTCCTCCAAGTACGAGCCCCTGCGGGAGCTCTACCGGCCCGGCCACGCTGACTTCACCTACATGGCGAAGTGGGGCCGCCGGGACCACCGCGGCGGGGGGCGCTCGAGCGCGCGCGAGTCGGCGGGACGGGTGGCGGCGGGGGCCATCGCCCGGAAGCTCCTCGCCGCCCAGGGCATCTCCATCGTGGGGTTCGTGAGCCGGATCGGGGAGGTGGCCTGGGAGGGGGAAGCCTTCGACCCGGCGGCCATCGAGAGCAATCCCGTGCGCTGCCCCGACCCGGCCACCGCCCAACGGATGGAGGAGGCCATCCTGGCCGCCCGCAAGGCGGGGGACTCGGTCGGGGGGGTGATCACTGTGGTCGCCGCCGGGGTTCCGGCCGGGTGGGGGGAGCCCTACTACGCCCGGCTGGACTCCGACCTCGCCTCGGCCATGATGGGCATCCACGCGGTCAAGGGGGTGGAGATCGGGGCGGGCTTCCGGGCGGCCGCCATGCGGGGCTCCCAGCACAACGACCCGTTCGACTTCGCGGGCGGGAAGGTGGTCCCCCGG
The DNA here is from genome assembly GCA_016184445.1 of Candidatus Tectimicrobiota bacterium. Taxonomy (GTDB): domain Bacteria; phylum UBA8248; class UBA8248; order UBA8248; family UBA8248; genus 2-12-FULL-69-37. Next base: position 1,400 of record JACPCT010000394.1, read on the forward strand.
ACGAATCACGCGGGGGGGATCCTGGGGGGCATCTCGACCGGGGCGCCCATCGTGGTGCGCTTCGCCGTGAAGCCGACCTCCTCCATCCTGCTGGAGCAGGAGACGGTGTCGGTCTCGGGCGAGCGGCGCACGGTCAAGGTGGAGGGGCGCCACGATCCTTGCGTGGCCCCCCGCGCGGTGCCCATCGGGGAGGCGATGATGGCCGTGGTGCTGGCCGACCATTGGCGGCTCGGCCTGGGAAGCCGGGTGGATTGAAGGGGCGGGAGCTCAGCGGGCCTTGCGGCGCATGATGGCCGGGTCGAGCAGGCTGATGATGCCCTTGCTCCAGTGGATCAGCCGCTGCGCCTTGAACATCTTGAGGACCTTGTTGACGCTCTCCCGGGTGGCCCCGGACATGTCGGCCAGGTCCTGCTGCTTGAGCTTCATGTTGATGCGGATGCTGCCGTTCGGCCCGGGCTGGCCGTAGCGGTGGGCGAGCTCCATGAGGCGCTTGGCCAGGCGGGTGGCGAGGTTGCAGAAGGCGGCGTCGCTCAAGAGCTCGTCCGTGCGCCGGAGGCGGAGGCTCAGCTCGGCGAGGAATGCCAGGGCCGCCTTCGGGTTGTCCAGGATGTAGCGATTGAAATCGTCCTTGTCGAGGGTGAGGATCTCGGTGGACTCCGCCGCGACGGCCGTGGCCGAGCGCGGGGCCCCGTCGAAGAGGGAGAGCTCGCCGAAGAACTCCCCGGTCGAGAGGAGGGCGACGATGACGTTCTCGCCCTCGGGGGAGGGGAGGAGGATCTTCACCTTCCCGGAGATGATGATGTAGAGGGCTGAGGAACTTCAGGCTCTCGTTCGGGAGATGGGCAAAGAGGTGAACCTGACCGAGCACCGATTCGAATCCCATGGCGGCGCCTCTCGGTCCGAGCGTGATGGGCCCGGAGCTCACAGGGCGGTACTGTAACAGGGTCGCGGGGCGTATGCCAAATGGGGTGGAAGGGCGCCGCCCTGGGTCCGGGCGGGGGGGGAGGGCGCATGAGGCTGGGCGTGGTCGGGCTGGGCGTGATCGGGCGGGCCGTGGTGAGGGCGGCCGATGAGGGCCGGGTGCCCGCTGCCGTCTCGGCGGTCACGACCCGCACCCCAGCCAGGGCCGAGCCCTTCCTGCGGAGCCTCAAGTCCCGCCCGCCCCTGACCGATCTCGCGGGGGTGGTGGAGGCCTCCGAGGTGGTGATGGAGGCCTCGGGCGGGCCCACGGTCGAGGCCATCTGCCGGGCCGCCCTGCCGCGCGGGCGGGACGTGCTCGTGGTCTCGGCCGGCGCCCTCCTCGAGCGCGAGGACTTGGTCGCCCTGGCCGAGAAGGGCGGGGCGCGGATCTACGTTCCCTCCGGGGCCGTCATCGGCCTGGACGGGCTCAAGGGGGCGGCGGTGGGCCGGGTGGACTCGGTGACGATGACCACCCGCAAGCCCCCGAAGGGGCTGAAGGGCGCCCCCTACGTGGTGGAGAGGGGCATCGACCTCGACGCCATCCGGGAGCCCACCGTCATCTTCGAGGGGAATCCGATCGAGGCCTGCAAGGGTTTCCCGGAGAACGTGAACGTCTCGGCCGCGGTGAGCCTGGCCGGGATCGGTCCCCATCGCACCGCCATGCGGATCGTCTGCGACCCGGGGCTCACCCGGAACGTCCACGAGGTCGAGGCGGTGGGGGAGTTCGGCCGCTCCTTCATCCGCATCGAGAATGTGCCCTCGGAGAACCCGAGGACGGGCGTCCTGACCTTTCTCTCCACCATCGCCTTCCTGCGGGGCCGCAAGGCGCCCCTCGTGGTGGGCACCTGAGCGGGGGAGGGGGGAATTGAGCGCGAAGCCGGTGTTCTTCATCCCGGAGTTCCGGGAGCCCCGCGAGACGCTGCGGAGGCTCCTCGAGCCCCACGGGGAGATCCGCGACGGCGGGGCCAGGAAGTGGACCGAGGAGGAGATGGTGCGCGAGGCCGGGAGCTGGGACGCCATCATCGTGACCTCGCGCGAGCAGATCACGGCGCGCGTCATCGAGGCGGCGGACCGGCTTCGGATCGTCGCCAAGATCGGGGTGGGCGTCGAGAACATCGACATCCCGGCCGCCACCCGGTGCGGCGTGCCCGTCACGAACTGCCCGGGTTCCAACGCCGTCTCGGTGGCCGAGATGGCGCTCGGGCTCATGCTGGCCGCGACGCGCCAGATCCCCCAGGGGATGCGGAGCCTGGGGAACGGCCACTGGCGGGACAGGGTGAAGATCGCGCGGGAGCTCACGGGCGCCACCTTCGGCATCGTGGGCTTCGGCAACGTGGGGCGCCAGCTCGCCCGCCTGCTGCGGGGCTTCGAGGGGAGAATCCTGGCCCACGACGCCTTCGTGCCCCCCGGGCGGGTGCGCGCGGGGGGGGCCGAGCCCGTGGACCTGGACACCCTCGCCCGGGAGTCGGACGTCATCTCGATCCATTGCAGCCTGACCCCCGAGACCCGCCACATGTTCGACGCCGCCCGCCTCCGGATGATGAAGCGGGGGACCATCCTCGTGAACTGCGCCCGGGGGGCGGTCATCGACGAGGCGGCCCTGGCCGAGGCCCTCAAGGAGGGGCTGATCGCCGGGGCGGGGCTGGACGTCTTCGAGGAGGAGCCCGCGTCCAGGGACAACCCCCTCTTCGCGCTGCCCAACGTGGTTTTTACGCCCCACCAGGCGGGGGCCACCCACCAGGCGCGGGACCGGATCAACCAGATGGCGGCCGAGAGCGTGCTCAGGGCCGTCCGGGGGGAGCGGCCCGACCCCGCCATGCTGTTGAATCCAGAGGTTTACGAGGCCTGACCGGGGCGGCTTGCGCCCCCGCGGCGGCCCCCCTATACTTGGCCGGTTTTGCGTCTCTGGCGTGGGGCTTTCTTCCGGGGAGAGAGGGGCCTTGAAGGGCGCGACGGAGCAGATCTGGATCGACGGGCGGTTCGTCCCCTGGGACGAGGCCAAGATCCACGTCCTCACCCACAGCCTCCACTACGGGCTTGGCGTCTTCGAGGGCATCCGCTGCTACAAGACCCGCCGGGGCTCGGCCGTGTTCCGCCTCCACGAGCACATGCGCCGGCTCTACGACTCGGCCCGCATCACCGGGATCGCGGTCCCCTTCGAGTGCAAGGCCTACACCGAAGCCGTCCTCGAGACCATCCGCCGGAACCGGGTGGAGGCCTGCTACATCCGGCCCCTCATCTGGCTGGGCTACGGCTCCATGGGGGTGAACCCCAGCGGGGCGCCGGTCAACTGCCTGGTGGCGGTCTGGCACTGGGGGGCCTACCTGGGCGAGGAGGGGCTCAAGAAGGGCATCCGCTGCAAGGTCTCCTCCTTCACCAGCCACCACCCGAACAGCTACATGACCAAGGCCAAGACCACCGGCAACTACGCCGTGAGCCAGATGGCCAAGCTCGAG
>JACPCT010000395.1 GCA_016184445.1 Candidatus Tectimicrobiota bacterium
TCAAGGCGCGGCGGCGGACAGGTTCAGAAACCTGGAGCACCTGACCCCGTTCGCGGCCCAATTCCGCTACGAGTTGCCGGAAGACGCCGCGCTGGAAGAAATGGACCGAAATGAAGTGGTCGCCCAGATAGCCGCCTTCATCGAACAAGCTCATAACGAGATTCTCAACGCCGCGGTTTCCTAGCGGGAAACACGTCCCTGCAGCTCAGCCGTGAAACAATTTTCATCCCTCCTCCATCGCGCTCAGGACCTCGGAGAGGAAGCCGAGGAGGCGGATCCCTTCCGCCACGGCGCGGAGGGAGAGCCCCGCCCGGGCCGGGTCCACGTGGCCGCGGGCGTCCAGGATCAGCAGGCGCACCGGCCGCCCCGGCGCGCGGCGGGCCTCCTCCGCCAGGCGGAGGCTCTCCGAGGGCGGGATGAAAGGATCCCTCCGGCCGTGCAGGAGAAAGAGCGGGAAGCGGCCCCGCCCCGCCGCTCCCTCCAGCGACCAAGCCTCCACCCGCCGGATGAGGTCGGGGGGCTGGGCACGGAAGAGATCGTCGAAGCGGGCGGGGTCGCGGTTTTCCATCAGTGCCAGGACGCGCCTCGCTCTCCCCGGCAGACGGGCGGCGATGGAGGAGACGTCCGCCCCCTCCTCCCTCAGCTTCGTGCGCACGATGGATTCCACCTCCGCCTCATATCCTTGCAGGCCGAGGAGGCCCGCGTTGTAGCGGAGGAAGAGCCACTTCCCGGCGCGCACGGGCGGCCCGCCCGGGAAGGCGGGCTCCTCCCCCCGCCCGCCCGTGGTGAGATGGCGGAGCACCCCGCGCAGGCCGAAATAGGCCCCGGCCGCCGCCGCGTAGCCCACGCGCTCCCTCACCCCGGGCTTGGCCGCCGCGAGGAGGACGGGCCCCGCCGAGAAGGAGAAGCCGATGAGGCCGCAGCGCGAGGAGGCGGGCGCGCGCTGGCCGTCCAGCCAGGCGAAGGCGGCCGCGAGCCTGGCCACGTCCGCCTCGTCGGGCCGGAAGCTGCGCATGCCGGGGAGCTCCGGGACGGCCACGGCGAAGCCCAGGCGGGCGAGGATGCGCGCGAAGGCGGCGAGGCGGGGGTCGCGCCTCCCCAGGTCCGTCATCCCGTGCGCGAGCAGGACGCACCCGCGCGGGGCCTTGCCGCTCCCGCCCGGAAGATGGAAGTCGAGGGGGAGGCCGCCCGGATTCTCATCCCGCCGCACGGGCGAAGGGGTCCAGCGGGCGAGCAAGCCCTTCTCCTCCCCGGCGAGGAGGGCCTGCGCCAGAAGCAAGGCGTCCAAGGGATGGCGGAGGGGGGGGTAGAGATGCCGGACGGCTCCCAGGAGGATCAGGAGGAGGGCCGCGCCTGCGAGGGCCTGGGCCCATCTCCGGCGCATGGCTTCAGGCCGCGGGGTGCTTCTCGAGATAGGCCCGCAGGAAGGCGCCCGTGCGGGAATCGGAGCACCGGGCCACCTCCGCCGGGGGGCCCTCAACCACGATGCGGCCGCCCGCGTCCCCGCCCTCGGGGCCCAGGTCGACGACCCAGTCCGCCGCCCGGATGACGTCGAGGTTGTGCTCGATCACCACCACGGTGTTCCCCAGGGCGACCAGGCGGAGGAGGACCTCCAGCAGCCGCTCGACGTCCTGGAAGTGCAGGCCGGTCGTGGGCTCGTCCATGAGGTAGAGGACGTCGCGGGGGGGCTTCGAGGCGAGGTGGCCGGCGATCTTGAGGCGCTGGGCCTCGCCGCCGGAGAGGGTGTTCACCGGCTGGCCGATGCGCAGGTAGCCCAGCCCCACGTCCCGCAGGACGAGGAGCCTGGAGACGATGGAGGGCACGTCGTCGAAGAAGAGGCTCGCCTCCTCGACGGTGAGGGTGAGCACCTCGTGGATGCTCAGCCCCTTGTAGCGGACCTCCAGGGCCTGCGGCTTGAAGCGCTTCCCCTCGCAGTCGGCGCAGCGGATGTAGAGGTCCGCCATGAAGTGCATCTCGATCTTCTGGAAGCCGCTCCCGGCGCAGGACTCGCATCGGCCGCCCGCCGAGTTGAACGAGAAGTGCCCCGGGCCGTAGCCCAGGCCCCGGGCCGTTGCCGTCTCGGCGAAGAGGCGGCGGATGGAGTCGTACCCCTTGAGGTAGGTGATGGGGTTGCTGCGGGGGCTCTTGCCGATGGGGCTCTGGTCCAGGAGCACCGCCGCGCTCAGCTGCTCGAAGCCGTGGATCTCCCGGAAGCGGCCGATCGGCCCTTTGGAATCGTGCAGGATGCGGGCGAGGGCCGGGAAGAGGGTGTCGTGGACCAGGGTGCTCTTGCCCGAGCCGGACACCCCGGTCACGGCGACGAGCTTGCCGAGCGGCACGCGGAGGTCCACTTCCTTGAGGTTGTTCTCGCTCGCCCCGAGCAGGGTGAGCACACGGCCGTTCGCCCCGGCGCGCTCACGGGGCCTCCGGGGGGTGACCCGCCGGGCGCCGGTGAGGTACTTCGCCGTCGCCGAGGCCGGGCAGGAGGGCAACTCCCCGCGGGGCCCGGCGAAGACCACCTCTCCCCCCCGCTCCCCCGCGCCGGGGCCCAGGTCCACGATGTGGTCGGCCTGATCGATCACGTCCCGGTCGTGCTCCACCACGAGAAGGGTGTTCCCGCGCTCCACCAGCCCCTTGAGGATGTGGATGAGGCGCGCGTTGTCGCGGGGGTGGAGCCCGATGGTCGGCTCGTCCAGGATGTAGAGAGTGCCCGTCAGGTGAGCGCCCAGCTGGTTCGCGAGGTTGATCCGCTGGTGCTCGCCTCCGCTGGGCCGAGGGGCGGCGCCTGGAAATACTCCCGCAGCTTCTCCACCGGCATGGCGCACAGCCCGGCGATGGTCTCCCCGCCCAGCCTTACCCACATGGCCTCCGGCCGCAGGCGCGTGGCCCCGCACGAGGCGCACCGCTGGAGGGTCTGGTAGCGCCGGATGAACACCCGCACCCAGACCTTGTACTTCTTCCGCTTCAGGCGCTCGAAGAACGGGAAGACGCCCAGCAGCGCCTTCGAGCCCTCCAGCACCATGCCCTTCTGCTTCCTGGGAAGCGCCTCCCAGGGGCGGTGGATGTCGAGCCCTTCCCGCTCGGCGGCTTCCTGGAGCTGCTTGCCGAAATGGCGCCGGTAACGGGGGCGCGTCCAGGGCTCCACGGCTCCCTGGGCCAGGGTCAGCTTGGGGTTCGGGATGATCAGCGACTCATCGAGGTTGAGGGTGTTGCCGAAGCCGCCGCACTCCGGGCACGCCCCCTGCGGGTTGTTGAAGCTGAAGGTGAGGGGCGTGGGAGGCTCGAAGCTCCTCCCGCAGCACTCCAAGCGCTGGCTAAACCGGAGGAGGGGGCCGTCCACCACCTGCACCTCGGCCACCCCCTCCCCCTCGCGGAAGGCGGTCTCAAGGGACTCCCCCAGCCGGGCGCGGTTCTCGGCGGAGAAGGCCAGCCGGTCGGCCACCACGCGGAG
>JACPCT010000352.1 GCA_016184445.1 Candidatus Tectimicrobiota bacterium
TTCTTCACCTTGTCCAGCACGGACTCCGCCGCCCCGGCGTCCAACGCGCCGAGAGCCGCGAACGCGAGAGCCAACAAGCCGACGAAGATTCTCCGCATGTGCGCTCCTCCCTCTGGAAGAAAAGCCCGGCGGCGGGGGCCCGGGCGGACCGTTCGTCCGGGGCCGCCTCCAGCCGGCGCCTCTCGATTTCTCTCTTGGTGGAATCACTATCGGGCGGGAAGTCCCGGGTGTCAAGCAAGCGCGCGGACGTCTTTCCCCCGCCCCGCGCGGTTCTTGACGGGGGGCGGGCGCAGGGCGTAGCTTCCCCTGGATTCCAGCCCCCGCGTTTCCCGCCAGGAGGGTCACATGCCCCGGCCCGCCACCTCGCCCAAGCTCCAGGACGCCTACGCCGAAGCCCTGCCCGCCTCGCGCGCCCTCTTCGAGCGCGCGAGCCGCCTCTTCCCGGACGCCGTCACCCACGACGTGCGCCGGATGCAGCCCTTCCCCCTCTACGTCGAGCGGGCCGAGGGCCCCCTCAAGTGGGACGCGGACGGCAACCGCTACATCGACTACTGGATGGGCCACGGCGCCCTCCTCCACGGCCACAACCCCCCGCTCGTGCGCGACGCCGCCATCGGGCAGCTCAGGAAGGGCACCCACTACGGCGCCTCCCACGAGCGGGAGATCGAGTGGGCCGAGTGGGTGTGCCGGCTCGTCCCCAGCGCCCAGCGGGTGCGCTTCACCGCCTCGGGCACCGAGGCCACCCACATGGCCCTGCGCCTCGTGCGGGCCTTCACGGGCAAGCGGCACATCGTCAAGTTCGCGGGCCACTTCCACGGCTGGCACGAGGGCCTGGAGGTCGGGGTGCACCCCCCCTACGATGCCGGGCCCGAGGCGGGCCAGCTCCCCGAGGTGGTCGAGCTCGTCACCGTGCTCCCCCCCAACGACCTCGCCGCCGTGCGGGCCCGCCTCGCCAAGGGGGACGTGGCCGCCGTCATCCTCGAGCCCACGGGCGGCCACTTCGGGGTGGTGCCCGCCCCCGCCTCCTTCCTGGAGGCCCTGCGCGAGGAGACCCGCCGAGCGGGCGCGCTGCTCATCTTCGACGAGGTGGTGACGGGCTTCCGGGTGGCCCCCGGCGGGGCCCAGGAGAAGGCCGGGGTGATCCCCGACGTGACCACCCTCGCCAAGATCCTCTCCGGCGGGCTGCCGGGCGGGGCGGTCGCCGGGCGGGAGGACGTGCTCGCCCACCTCGCCACCAAGCCCGACCCGGAGGAGAACCGCCGCACCAAGATCTCCCACCACGGCACCTTCAACGGGAACCCCCTCTCGGCCGCGGCCGGGGCCGCGATGCTGGCCTCGGTGGCGGACGGCTCGGCCATCCGCCTCGCGGACCGGCAGGCCGCCAAGCTGCGCCACGGGATGAACGAGGCGCTCGCCCGGGAGAAGGTGGCCTGGAAGGTCTACGGCGCCCACAGCGACTGGAAGGTCTTCTTCGGCGCCGGCGCCCCGCCCCGGGACGGCGCGGACCAGGACGTGAGCGGCGTGGACTGGCGGCGCCTCGACGCCCGCCACCCCGCGAAGAGCCGGGCGCTGCGCCAGGCCCTCATCCTGAACGGGGTGGACTTCAACGGGGGCCGGGCCCTGGTGAGCACCGTCCACACCGACGAGATCGTGGCCGAGACCCTGGCCGCCTTCGAGGCCGCCGTCCGGGCGGTGAAGGAAGAGGGGCTGGCGTGAGAGGGGATTCTTCCGCACCGAGGACATCCGACGCGTAGGGGCGTTCAATTGAACGCCCTGCAAAGGCGCGTCCGTTCGGCCCGCAGGGGCGCGTTTGAATCCCGCCCCTGCATATTGTTCCGTCCATAGGAGATCCCATGTTCACCGCCCTGAAGGGCCTCCGCAGCCTGGAGACCGGGGAAATCCTCGACGACGCCAGGCACCCCTTCACCTGCCCCCGGACCGGGGGCGCGCTGGAGGGGGCCTACGACCTCGGCTGGGTGCGCGAGCACGTGGACCGCGACGAGATCGCCCGCCGCCCGCGTGGCATCTGGCGCTGGCACGAGCTCCTCCCGGTGCGCGGGCCCGGGAACGTCGTCTCCCTCCGGGAGGGGGACACCCCCCTCATCCACGCCGAGCGGCTGGGGAAGGATTTGGGCCTCGATCGCCTCTTCATCCTGGACGAGTCCCGGAACCCGACCGGCTCCTTCAAGGACCGGGGCGGCTCGGTCAGCATCAGCAAGTGCCGGGAGGTGGGGGTGCGCGCCATCATCCTCGCCTCCTCGGGCAACGCCGCCGCCTGCTTCGGCGCCTACTGCGCCCGGGGGGGCATCGAGTACATCGGCTTCGTCCGGGCGGACAGCTCGGCCGTCCACTGCCTCCAGGTGGCCGCCTACGGGGCCCTCACCCTCGTCGTCGAGGGGGACCAGGGGGTGAACTCCCGCCTGGCCGAGGAGGCCGCCCAGAAGATCGGCGCCCTCCACGCGAGCCTCCCCCGCAACCTCTACCGGGTCGAGGGCAAGAAGACCGCCGCCTACGAGATCGCCGAGGGGCTAGGGTGGCGCGCGCCCGACCGGGTCGTCTGCCCCACCGCCGGGGGAACGATGGCGCTCGCGATGGACCAGGGCTTCCGGGAGCTCCTGGCGCTGGGCTGGATCGACCGGATGCCCGCCATCGACATCGTCCAGCCCGAGGGCTGCGCCCCCGTGGCGCGGGCGGTCCGCACCGGCAAGAAGGTGGAGCCCTGGGGGGAGGTGCGCACCCGCTCGGCCGG
>JACPCT010000353.1 GCA_016184445.1 Candidatus Tectimicrobiota bacterium
TGGGATGAAGGTTCCGGGCCCGGCTCCAGAATCAAGAATATTTTATCCTATTTCGGGGCCGGGGGCGAGGGGGGGAGGCCCCCCGCGATGGGGGGAGGTGCGCCCCCGCATCTGTAGGGGCGACCGGCCGGTCACCCCTGCGAACGCCCTGGCCTCTGGGTGGTTTTCCTTTCCCGTCCCGGAACCTGCGCGAAATTGAGGTAAGAGCGATCGGGCGGGGAGGGGGTATGTTCCCCAAGGGGGAGGTGCGCCCCTGCATCTGTCGTCCCTAGGGGCAAGCGGCCCCGGTTGTCAATCTGAACGGAGCCCTTCGCTCACGCTCAGGACAGGCTCCGCGAAGTGAAGAATCTCGGTCCGGGATGTCCAGGGCCAACACCGAGATTCTTCGCTGCGCTCAGAATGACAATCCAAACCAGCCGGCGGAAAGGAGGTTGTCCCGCGAATTGATGGGAATTGACCCCCAAAGGCCCCCTAATAATACCCCTTCTCTGGTCAGACCACGGCCCGGCGGGGCTCGTGGGGCCCTACGCGCCCTCCTTCCGCCCGGGGGGGCCGGGGAAGGATTCCTCCCCGGCCTTCGCCCCGTCCCCGGCGGGGGGGGCGTCCTTGGGGGGCTTGGGCTCGGCCCAGGCGAGGGTGCGGTAGGGGAAGGGCATCTCGATGCCCCTCGCGTCGAAGGCGTTCTTGATGCGCCGGTGGAACTCGCGGCGGACGGACCATTGCTTGATGGGCAGGGTCTTGAAGCGCCCCCGGATGACGACGGCGGAGTCCGCGAACTTGTCGAGCCCGGCAATCTCGACCGGATCGAGGATGACGCTCTTCCACTCGGGGTCCCCGCGCATCCCCTCGGCCACCTCCCGGATGAGGGCGATGACCTCGTCCACGTTCTCCCGGTAGCCCACCCCGATGTCGAAGACGGCCTGGCTGAACTCCTTGGTGAGGTTGGTCACCACGTCGATGGCCCCGTTCGGGATGACGTGGACGTTGCCGTCGTAGTCGCGCAGGCGCACCGAGCGGAGGTTGATGCTCTCGACGAAGCCGCCGATGTCCTTCACCTTCACCACGTCCCCGACGGCGATGTTGTTCTCGATCAGCATGAACACCCCGGTGATCACGTCCTTCACCAGCGACTGGGCCCCGAAGCCCACCGCGAGGCCGGCGATCCCCGCCCCGGCGAGGATGGGCGCCACGTTCACCCCCAGGTTGGCCAGGATGTTGATGGCCGCGGCGCCGGTGACGGCCCACTTGAAGACCGAGAGGGCCAGCGGGAGGAGGGTGCGCTGCTGGGGGGTGGGGGGATGGGGCCTCCCGTCCGGCTCCCTCCGCCCGGTGAGGAAGTGCTCCACGGCGGCGCGGGAGGCCTCGATGAGGCCCACGGCCACGGCGGCCGTCACGGCGATGCCCAGGAGGCTGCTCACTAGGCTCAGGCCCGACCCGGAGAGGAGGACGTCCAGGGCCGGCGCCCCCCAGGCGCCCAGCACCAGGAGGGCGGCCAGGGCCCAGATGAGGGCGGCGAGGGTGGTGGTGATGACCGGGGTGTAGAGGTTCACCCGCCGCTCGATGCCGGGGACCAGGGCCCGGAGGCGGTCGTTCACGGCGAAGAGCCGCGCCGTGCCCATCCGGGCCAGGCGGTTCAGGCCGAAGGCGGCGGCCAGGATGAAGACGGTGAGAACGGAGGCCTCGAAGAGGAAGCGGAGCCCGGCCTGGGAGCCCCCGCTCCAGAACAGGAAGAACGCCACGAGGTAGGGGACGGCGGCCATGTGCCACCGGGCGGCGGCGATGTTCCAGGCGGCCACCGCGAGGCGCAGGGCGCCCGGAGCGCCCTCGGGCTCGCGGGCGGAGAGGAGGGCGCGCACCCGCTCCCGCTGCTGGAGCACCATGACGAGGGCCTGGAGCAGGAGGACGAAGCGGTAGAGGTGGGAGACGGCCTGGGGCAGCTCCGGCCCCAGGGGCAGGGCCTGGCAGGCGCGGGCGGCCGCCTCGCCCCACACCCCCACCAGGATGAACCGGCCGAGCCAGAGGGAGAGGTAGGCCGCCCCCTCGTCCGAGAGCGGGAGGGGCCGCCAGCGGGGGCGCTCGGGCGCCAGGAGGGCCGCCGCCGCGCCCTGGAGGAAGCGCTGGAGGAAGACGGCCCAGAGGAGGAGCAGCAGCAGCCGCTCCTCCGTCCGGCCCAGGCCCAGGAGCAGCACCAGGAGGGAGCCGCCCGCCAGGAGGGCGCCCGGCGGCAGCGCCCGCTCCAGCCACTCCCGGAGGGCGTTCCCCAGGCGGGCGGCGGCGGGCGCCGCCGCCCCTCCGGGAGCGTCGCTCCCGCCCGGCGGCGGCGGCAGGAGGCTGTGGAGGAGGCGCCGCGCCCCCGCCAGGAAGGCGAGGGCCACGGCCAGCGCCAGGAGGAGGCGCAGCCCCGCCTCGATCCCTCCCCGCTGGGAGAGGGCGGCCCGCCAGCGGGCCGGGGCATCCTCCAGCTTGGCGGGCAGGGCCTGGAAGGAGGCCAGGTTGCGCTGGAAGGCTCTCCCCAGGGCCTGCATCATGTCGGCGAAGAAGAGTTCGAAGGCGGAGAGCGCCTCCGCCTGCGGGGCGGGCTGCCCTTTCGGGGCTTCCAGCAGGAGGCGGAGCTGGCGGATGAGGGCTTCGCGCTCGGCGGGCGTCTCGAGGCGCCGGATGAGCGTCTCGATCTCCTGGCGGGAGGGCGCTCCCTCCTTGGCCGGGGCGGGGGCCGCCGGCAGGGCTCCGAG
>JACPCT010000354.1 GCA_016184445.1 Candidatus Tectimicrobiota bacterium
CGGATACATTCTTGGCCACTTCCGAGGAGACGGCTCCGAGCCTCCTCGTGAGGCGGCTCTTGTCCACGGCGCGGATGTGATCCAGAGCAACCTGCCCTTGCTTGCCCTGGAAACGGAGGGACACCCGGGTGGGATAAGGCCGGGACTTGGTGGTCATCGGGGCGATAATCACGGTGCGGGCGTGGCGGTTCATTTCATCGGGGGAAATCACCATGCACGGCCGGGTCTTACGAATTTCGGAGCCTTTGCCGGGATCGAGAGCCACGAGGTAGACCTCGAATTGGCGGACCTCCTTCACCACCGCCATTCGGTCTTGTCCCAATCGCTGGCTTCTTCCTCTCCGTCAAGAAGGACATCATCCCCCCGGCGGGCCATTTCCTTGAACGCCTCTTCCCACCCTTCGCGGGGCTTGCGGGCGGGCGAGAGCTCCAGGACATTTCCCCGGACGGTGATCTCGACCGTCTCCCCGATACCGCACTGTTCGATCAATGGCTTGGGAATCCGGATCCCTTTGGAATTGCCGATGCGGATGAGATTTACTTTCATGGTTCACCTCCTGGATCGTAATTATATTGTAATTACTCAACGCCAGTCAAGAAAGGTTCTCCCCTCCCCCCGCCCACACGAAGAACTCCTTGTTCCCCTTCGTCCCCGTGATCGGGCTCTCGCATTGGGCCCTCGGCTTCATGCCGTTCTCCTCGCAGAACTTCCACACGCTCTCGACCGCTTCCCGGTGGAGGGCCGGGTCGCGGACGACGCCGCCCTTGCCCACTTTCCCCTTGCCCGCCTCGAACTGGGGCTTCACGAGGATGACGAGATCGGCGCGCTCGGCCAGGAGGGCCCGGACGGGGAGGAGCACCTTGGTGACGGAGATGAAGGAGAGGTCCACCGTGGCGAGGCCGGGCCGCTCCTCCCCCGCCGCTTCCTTGAAGGCTTCCCAGGTGAGGTGGCGGGCGTTCACCCCTTCGAGGAGGGTGACGCGGGGGTCGTTGCGGAGCTTCCAGTCGAGGAGGCCGCGCCCCACGTCCACGCAGACGACGCGGCGGGCCCCGCGCTGGAGGAGGCAGTCGGTGAAGCCCCCGGTCGAGGCGCCCACGTCGAGGCAGAGCAGACCCTTCGGGGAGAGGCCGAAGGCGTCCAGCGCCCCGGCGAGCTTGAGGCCCCCCCGGCTGGCGTAGGGGCAGGGGTCGGCGAGGAGGGTGATGCCGGCGTCCGGGGAGGTGGGGGCGCCGGCCTTGAGCGCGGGCCGGCCGCCCACCAGGACGCGGCCGGCCAGGATGAGGCCCTGGGCCCGCTCGCGGCTCGGGGCGAGCCCGCGCGCGACGAGGAGCTTATCCAGCCTTTCGCTTCTTGCCATGTCCGGCGGTCTCGCCGGGGTCCTCCGCCTCGATGAGGTCGCGGGCCGCCTGGGTGATGTCGCCGGGGGTGAGGCCGCAGTGCTCGCGCTGGAGCCGGGGCGCCCCGTGCTCGATGAAGCGGTCGGGGAGCCCGAGGTTCCGCACGCGCACCCCGGCGAGGCCCTTGGCGGCCAGGAGCTCCAGCACGGCCGAGCCCATCCCGCCCATGAGGCAGCCCTCCTCGACGGTCACGAGGCGGCGGCAGCGGCGGGCGAGGCCGAGCAGCCGCTCCTCGTCGAGGGGCTTCACGAAGCGCAGGTTGAGGACGGCGGCGCGGATGCGCAGCTCGGCGAGCTGGGCGGCGGATTCCATCGCGAGCCCCACCATGGGGCCCAGGGCGATCAAGGCCACGTCCTCCCCCTCGCGGAGCACCTCGGCCTGGCCGACCGGGAGGGGGGCGATCTCCTCGTCCATCGGCACGCCCTCGCCCGCCCCCCGGGGGAAGCGCACGGCGGCCGGGCCCGGGTGCCCGATGGCGGTGAGCATCATGCGCTGGAGCTCGTTCTCGTCCTTGGGGGACATGACGACCATGTTGGGGACGCAACGCAGGTAGGCGAGGTCGAAGGCTCCCTGGTGGGTGGGGCCGTCGTCCCCGACGAGGCCGCCGCGGTCCAGGGCGAAGGTGACGGGGACGCCGGTCAGGCAGACGTCGTGGATGATCTGGTCGTAGGCCCGCTGGAGGAAGGTGCTGTAGATGGCGGCCACGGGCTTGAAGCCCCGGAGCGCCAGCCCCGCGGCGAAGGTGACGGCGTGCTGCTCGCACATGCCGACGTCGAAGCAGCGGCCCGGGAACTCCTTCCGGTAGCCCGCGAGGGCCGTGCCCTCCAGCATAGCCGCGGTGATGGCCACGATCTTCGGGTCCTTGCGGCTGAGCTTGGCCAGGGTGTCGGCGAAGACCTTGGAGTAGCTCGGGGGCCCGGCGGCGCGCTTCTTGAACTTGCCCGTCTCGGGGTCGAACTGGGTGACGCCGTGGTAGGTGATGGGCTCGGCCTCGCTGTAGGGGTAGCCGTGGCCCTTGCGGGTGATGACGTGGACGAGGTTGGGGCCCTTCATGTTCCGCACGTTGCGCAGGGTGGGGACGAGGTGGTCCAGCCGGTGGCCGTCCACGGGGCCGATGTAGCGGAAGCCCAGCTCCTCGAAGAGCATGCCCGGCACGACGAGGTGCTTGAGGGAGTCCTCGAACTTGTCCATGAAGCTCACCGCCGTCTCGCCCACGAGGGGGACGTGGGAAAGGAGCTTCTGCACCTCGTCGCGCACCTTGCGGGCGCGGTTGGCCCACTCGCCCGTCATGATGCGGGCGAGGTAGGAGCACATGGCCCCCACGTTGGGC
>JACPCT010000355.1 GCA_016184445.1 Candidatus Tectimicrobiota bacterium
CGCGCAGCACGTGGAGGCCGCCGAACCACTTGTTGACGGCCTTGAACTCGATGACCGTCCCGCGCGGGCCGCTGGTGCCCGGCGGATGGCCGTCCGCGAGGCGCGTTTCCACCCTTCACCCAACGAAGAGGTCAGGGAAAAATGCCCGGAAGACGCGGGGAATCTCCCGCCTTCGGGAGCGCCACGGGGCCGGGCCGCCAATGGAGTTTCATTATACCACGCGGAGAAGACGGGTCAGCCTCCCCGCCCCGCCGGGCGGGGGGCAAGACGCGCGGAGAGGATGCGGGGGACGAGAAGCGGCGCTGTGCGGCGTGCGCTAACCGCCCGGCCGCTTTGGCCCTTCCGCGAGGGATTTCCTCCAGGCCAGGAAGCGGTTCTCCGCCTTCGCGAGGGAGGCCTTCGCCTGCTCATATGCCTGCGCAACCTTGGCCTTGGCTTCGCGGTGGGATTCGGCGAGACGGGCGAGGAGCTGCGGGCCGTCCGGGCCTTGAGGCTTCTTTCGGGCCTTCGCTGCCTCTGCCTGATAGGCCGAATCGAGCTTTCGGATTTGCGCCTGGGCGCTCAGGAGATGCTGGCGGGCGGCCTTCAGGTGGCCTTCGACGCCGGTGACGATCGAGCGGACCTTCATCAAGTCCGCCTTCCCGGCGGAGCGGCCCTGGGACTCCAGGTTCATCTCCGCCTCGGCCCGGTCGGTCCTCTCCTTGGCCTTCGCCATGAGCTCGAGCGTCGTTTGGGCGATCCCCTGGAATATCATCAGCGCCGGCAGGAGTTCCAGCAGGCTGAACGCCTGGGCGCCGCGCGGCGCTCCAGCGGACAACACGAACAGCCAAGCGGTGGCGGCGGCCGCCTTCTTCCACATCGGAGCAACCCTCCGTTGAGGGACGCGAAACGCCGGGTTCAGGGCTTCTTCACCGGGCCCTTCTTGAGAGCTTGAACCCGCTGCTGCGCCTTGCCGAGCTGGGCCTTGGCGGAGCGGCGCTCCTTCTCGATCTTCGCCTTCGCTTCCTTGCACGCCCCGTCGAACTTGAGAACGTCCTGCTGGATGGCCTTACGCTTCGGGTCCGCGGCGGGGAGCTTCTTCTGCTCCCCGCGCCACTCCCGCAGGGTCTTCAGGCAAAGCGTGCCGATCTTCCGGATCTCCCCCTCTGCTCTTTGAAGCCCCTCCCCCGCCGCCGCCAGGTGCGATTCCCACCTCTTCAGAAGGACGGCGAATTCCCCCGGGGATACGCCGGGGTCCCGCCGGGCGGTTTCCGCCAACTTCACGGACTGGTCCGCTTGTCTTATGGCAAGGATGCCCGCCGACGCGATCGCTTCGAGCACCTGGACTGAAACCGTGAGGGTGAAGCCTTCCGCCCCGCGGGGACCGGCCACGGGCGCGGCAAGCGCCGCCGCCATCACGAAAGCGAGGAACGGCCTCCGCAAGCCTTTTCCTTTCATCGCCCGCCTCCCCCTCAATTTCCCCAGAACCGCGCCCCGGCGCCGGCCGGAACACCTGACTCGCGGGGGAAATGTAGCAAAAAGCTGGCCGGCGGGGGGACTCATTGAGAGGCCCCCCCCAAAAATCCGTCAAAAAGTGGCTTGCGTCACAATCCGCGGAAGGGAGACGACGGCGGGGCTCCCCCGGCGCCCGGCTAATTCCCCGGGGCGTTCCCGGCGCCTTGCGCCTTCTTCAAGGCCTCGAAGCGCTCCTCCGCCTGCGTGAGGACATGCAAGGCCTGCTCGTACCCCCGCTCCGAGCGGGTCGCGCCCTCGCGGTAGGCTTCGTTGTAGCGCGCCAGGATCCGCTTCTCTTCCTCTGACTCCGTCTTGGGCGGCTCCGCGCGGCCCGGCCGGGTCTTGGCCAGCTGGCCCTGATAGGCGGCGGCGAGCGTGCTCATCTGCCCCTTGGCCTGCCGCAGGTGCGCCCGGGCCGCCTGGAGATGGCCCGCGATCCGCCCGAACGCCCGCTGGATCTCCGCCGGCGACGGCCGCGCCCCCTGGCGCCCCTGGGACTGCAGGTCCATCTCCGCGTTGGCCTGATCGGTCTGTTTCTTGGCGTTCGCCGCGAACAGAAGGGCCGCCTGGGCGACCTGCGTGAAAATCTCGGAGGCCTTCAGCATCTCGGGCAGGGTCATCGCGCGGGCGCCTTGCGGCGGATCAACACTCACCGCGAGCAGCCCAACGGCCACGATGAGCCCCAGCTTCCGCTTCCAAACGTCTCTTTTCATGGCTTCCCCCGTTCTTATAATTGCGGTTCTCCGCCGCCACCCGTCAAAGATGAGCACCCAAAACCAATATCGGCTTTTCCCGGCGGCGGGTCGCCTCGAAATCCGGCAAAAAGTGGCAGGGCTCACACTTTCCGCGCCCGGCCAGAGACGCTCGCTCACCCCCCCTCGGCGCCCTCGGCGGGACAGCCCGGCAGCCGGGTGGACGCATCCGTCAGGGCGGAGGCGAGCTGGGCCGGGGAGAGCCCCCGCGCGCCCGAGAGGTCCGCTCCCCGCAGGTCGGCCCCGTCCAAGCGGGCGCGCGCCAGGTCCGCCCCGGCAAGGGAGGCCGCCCGCAGGTCGGCCCCATCGAGATGGGCCCCTTGGAGGTCGGCCCCATCCAGCCGGGCGCCCCGCAGGGCCGCACCCTGGAGCCTGGCCGCCCGCAGCAGGCCCCCCGCCAGGTCCGCCCCTTCGAGGTCCGCGCCCCGCAAGTCGGCGCCGAGGAAGTGCCCCTCCCGGAGATGCGCCCCGCG
>JACPCT010000103.1 GCA_016184445.1 Candidatus Tectimicrobiota bacterium
GGCCCTCGTCGAGCTCCTTCTGAGGCGGGAGGGCTTCACCGCCCTGGGCTTCTCGGACGCCGAATCCTTCCTGGCGCACGCCACCAAGCAGCCGCCCGACGTGATCCTCCTGGACCTCCTCCTCCCCGGCATCGGCGGCCTGGAGACGCTTGCCCGCCTCAACCAGCTCCAGCTCGAAGCCCCCGTCATCCTGCTCACGGGCCAGGGGACCGCCGAGAACGCCTTCCAGGCGATGCGCCTGGGGGCCTACGACTTCATCCCCAAGCCCTTCGAAGCCGGCCGCCTGAGCGTGTCCATCCACAACGCCCTGCGGACCAAGGACCTCACGCGCGAGGTCCGCAAGCTCCAGGACGAGCTGCGCGTCCAGTTCGACTTCCGCAACCTCATCGGGGTCAGCCCCGCCATCACGCGCGTGCTCGCCAGCATCGAGCGCCTCGCGGGGAGCGACCTCCCCGTCCTCATCCAGGGCGAGGCCGGGACGGGCAAGGAGCTGGTCGGCCGGACCATCCACTACAACAGCCGGCGGGGGGAGGGGCCCTTCGTCTACCTCAACTGCAGCGATCTGCGGCCCGACCTGGTGGAGGCCGAGCTCTTCGGGACGGGCGGGCCCCCGGGCGCGCGCCGGGCGGGGAAGTGGGAGCGGGCGAACGGGGGAACCCTCTTCCTCGACGACGTCGGCGATCTCGCCCCGCCGCTCCAGGAGGCGCTCCTGGGCCAGCTGCAGAGGGAGAAGGCGCCCGGCGCCCCGGCAACCCCCGCCATGGACATCCGCATCATCTGCGCGGCCCGCAAGGACCTCGCCCAGGAGGTCGAGGCGGGCCGCTTCAACCCCGAGCTGATCAACCGCCTGGCCCCCTTCCGGGTGGTCATGCCCCCCCTCCGGGATCGGCGGGAGGACATCCCCCTCCTCGCCCAGCGCATCCTCGCCGAGGCCGCCACCCAGGAGCGCCGCCCCGAGAAGCGGCTCTCCCCGGAGGCCATGGAAACCCTCGCGAACTACCCCTGGCCCGGAAACATCCGGGAGCTGAAGAACGTCCTGCGGCAGGTGTGCAGCCTGAGCGACGCCGGGGTCATCCGCGCCGAGGACCTGCCCCCCTCCGTCCGCGAGGCCGCCTCCCAGCGGGCCGACGCCGAGGCCAGCGAGGAAATCCCCATCAGTCCCATCAAGGAGGTGGAGGAGCGGCTCATCCGGCAGTCCCTGGCCCAGACGGGCTGGGACGTCAACCGCTCGGCCTCCCTCCTGGGGATCAGCCGGGCCACCCTCTACCGCCGGCTCAAGGCCCTCCAGATCTCCCGCGAAAACCTGTAGCCCCGGCCGCCCCCCGCGGCCGCCCCGCCTGACGGACGATTGCGCACGGCTCCCAGAATGGGGTAAGTTGGCCCCCTGAACCGAAACCCAAAACGGCCGGGTACCCCCATGAGTCAGCCTTCCGAGACCCCCGTGCAAGGCGGCCCCGTTGCGCAGCTGGTGAACTGGCTGCAGTCCACCATCTTGTTCCGCGGCCTGGACGACGCGGAAGTGAAGCTCCTCCTCCGCCGGTGCGGGCGGATGCAGGCGGGCATGTTCGATGTCATCTGCGCCGAGAACGAGCCGGGCGAGACCCTCTTCTACATCCTCGACGGGGAGGTGTACCTCACGCGGCTGGTCGGCAGCGAGGAGGAATTCCTGGCCCTCCTCGGGAAGGGCTCCTGCTTCGGGGAGGCCGGCCTCCTCGGCGAGAGCATGCGGACGGCGACCGCCCGGGCGCGCCAGAAGACCCTCCTCCTGACGATGGAGGCGTCGCTGCTCCACCTGCTCCCCAAGGAGATCTCGGCGAAGCTCATGCGCAACATCGCCCTGGCGAGCAATGAGAAACTCAAGATGGCGAACGCGATCATCGGCCGCCTCTACGAGCAGCTCCACTCCCTCCAGCCCAGGACCGAGGACTGGAAGGAAAGCGAGGAGCGCTTCATCGAGAAGTTCGGCGAGAATCCCCCCGTCTGATTCCCCCCCAAGGTTGCGGCCCGGCCCCCGATCGGCGATCCTCCCCGCCCTCATCGGCCCGCCGGAGAGACGGAAAGCCCCATGAGCGACCCGATCAGCATCCACCTGGAACGCGAGGGCGTGCGCCTCCACGCCATCGACCACGGCAAGCCCGGGGAGAGGGGGAAACCCATCCTCCTCCTCCTGCACGGCACGGCCGCCCACGCCCATTGGTGGGACTGGGTGGCCCCCGCCATGGCCGACCGCTTCCGTCCCGTGGCCGTGGACGTGCGGGGGCACGGCGACAGCGGCTGGGCCGAGGATTACAGCCCCGAGGCCTTCACCGCCGACCTCGAAGCCTGGATCGAATGGGCGCGGCGGGAGTCGGGCGCCTCTCCCGCCCTGATCGGCCACTCCATGGGGGGGATGATCGCCCTCCACCTGCACGAGTTCCGCGTGCCCCAGCTGGCGGCCCTCGTGGTCGTGGACACCGCCCTGCGCCTCACCGAGCGCATCCTGGAGGAGGTGCGCGGGGTCGGCAGCCGGCCGAGCCGCCCCTGGGCCTCGCGGGAGGAATTCGTGGCCAAGTTCCGCATGATCCCCAGCGCGGGCAAGACCGACCCCGCCCACATCGCCCACGTGGCACGCCACAGCGTGCGCCGCCTCGAGGACGGCACCTGGCTCCTCAAGGCCGACCGCAACTTCCACCGGGACCGCACGGGGTTCGACAACCGGCCCGCCTGG
>JACPCT010000104.1 GCA_016184445.1 Candidatus Tectimicrobiota bacterium
TCCAGCTGCCACTCGGCTAGCTCAACCGCCACGGACCGCTGCATCAGTTCCACCGAGACGATCAGGTGCCGCTTCCTGCCGAACCGGGCAACCGTCCCCTCCGCCCCGGCAAGGGGGCCCTCTACTACCCGCACCCGGGAGCCGGGCACGAGATAGGCCGTCTGCCGCAACAGTTCCCCGCTCGCCACCAATAGCCGGAGCGACGCCACCTCGCGCCGCGAAACCGGAAGGGGGCTCCCGCCGGCCCCCAGTAGACGCACCACACCGCGGATGATGCTAACGTCGCGGAGGCGCTTCGCCCCGCCGCTGGAACTTACAAAGAGATAGCCCGGGAACAACGGGACCTGAATCTGCTTCCGGCGGTCGCGGCGGCGGCTCCAGACGGTCCGTTCGGGGAGGAAAACGCGCCAGGATTTCGAGAAGAGATAATCGCGGACCAGATATTCGTGGCGGCTGCGGGGTGTGAACCGCGTACCAATCGGCATCTATCTCGAACGGAGACGAATCCTCCGTCGAGAGGCAACCCTCAATGTGCGCGCCGGGGTGTTGCAGGGTCTCTCGAGGAGCCAACGCGAAATCCATACCCGAAAGGACCATAATCCCCACCACCCACCAAGATCCTTTCCAGGCTCACAGGAAACGGGCACAACACACAGAAAATCATAGCACAACAGGATGCGCGTGCGAGTATACGCGCGGTACGCCTGCCTGTCAATTCTCCACGGATTTCTTACGTTTTTAGCTTTTTCTCCAGGATGAGCGGCACCACGTCGCACATTAAATTTGAATTATTGATATCTCCATTAAACTTCAAATAATATGATACCCCCTTTGTTCCAGAGGTGTCCGTCTTTCCCTCCTCAGTCCTCGAAACCCCACGATCGGGTTCACCCCCCGACGAGACACGCAACCCCGTAGCCCGGTTTCATCCGGCGGGAGACTCCCGCCGTTTCAACCGCTGGTGCCGGGTCCGGCCCCCGGGCGGCGCATCACTCCTCTCCCATGAAGCTTGCCTGCGGGGAATGGAGAATTTTGATGCGCCCTTCCGCGTGGAGTGGGAGAATGGCAATCATCACGTCACGCTCCTCCCTGGAGCGCTGCCATGCGCCGCGCACCCTGGCTCCCGTTTGCCGCCCTCGCCGCCGCCCTGGCCGGCTGCGCCGGATCAGAGATGCCGCCCCACTCCGGCAAGACCGTGATCCAGAACCCAGTGTGCAATGGCCTTCCCGCGGAGCGATGGCTGGTGGGCGAATGGGGCAACCCAAACACCCAGGTCGCCTTCCGGATGGCGGGGGAGAACATCACCTGGACCTACAACCGGGACGCGGGGGTCATGTCCGAGCGGTGGGGCTTGAAGCAACCGGCGCGCGGGGACGGCAGCGTGCGCCGGATCAACGGGTGCGCGATCGAGATGGGCGGCTTCTACTCCTCCCACGGAGGGACGCGGCGGGCCGTCGGAACCCCCCTGGATTTCTGGATGACCTACGACGGCTCACAGAGGCTGGCCGGGACGGGCCTGGGCTTTGGCAAGGAGAAATTCGAGATCTTCTGGCTCAAGAGGGAGAAGTGACCCCTCCCTGCCCCGCCAGGACGCAGAACACCTCGACGAGGTTGCCGGAGGGGTCGCGGAAGAAGAGCTGGCGCATGCCGAGCCGGGCGTTGACGCCGTCCTTGACCGGGACGCCCCAGTCTTCCAGATGCCGCTTCACCCCGTCCAGGTCATCGGCCGCGAAGGGGAAGTGGGTCTCGCCCGCCCCCGTGCCCGGGATGCGGCGGCCCCTCTCCTCCTCCGCGCGGACCGTCAGGTGGAGCTGGCACCCCCCCCGCCTGGAACCATCTGCCGGGGTTGGGGAGGACGGGGCGGGGGATCTCGGCGAGCCCCAGCACCCCCCCGTAGAAGGCGCGGGCCTTCTCCAGGTCGTCCACCGCGATCGAGACGTGGTGCATCCCCCTCAGCATGAGCCGCCGCCCCCCTGCGGAACCGCGCGCGCCTTGGCTTTTCCAGGCCGCCATCATACCATCCCGGAGCCAACCGCCGGAGCAGTCGCGGCCCTGCACCCCGGAGAGACGCCCGTCCCGCCCGGGGAGGTCCGGGGTCATCAGGCGCCTTCGGGCGCCCGGAGGAAACGATGGGGCCTGGTAATCTGTTCGTCATCCTCACCGCCGGTTTCTTCGCCACCTACGTTCACCTGATCCTCGCCCTGTGGGCCGGGCGGGTGGGCCTCGCCCGGCTGGACTTCTCCAAAGGCATGGCCCACCTCTGTTTCGGCGAGTCCTACGACGGCCATCCCCCCGTCGCCCTGGGCTTCCTGGTCGTGCACCTGAACGGCGTGTTCTTCGCCCTCCTCTACGCCTACCTGGTGGGGCGCCACCTGCCCGGCCCGCCCCTGGCCCGGGGGCTCATCTGGGGGACGTGCCTGTTCGCGGGCTCCCAGCTGCTCTTCAACCCCTTCGTGACCCGGCTGGGCCTCTTCGCCCAGAAAGTCCACCCCCGGGCCTGGCTGACGGCCGCGCTCGTCCACGCCGTCTACGGGGCGGTGCTGGGTTGGCTCTGCCCCGTCCTCTAGCTCCGGGGCCGGAAGCCGGCGCTCCCGGCCGTGCGGGTTTCCCCTAAGGCGAAATCGCTTTCCCGTCCTCCCGTCCTCACCCTGAAACATCGCCGAAACATCTCCGAAACCGCGAATTCACATCACCGAAATCCCAAAGTAACCCCCCCCGGCGACACTCCCTCCCCGAGGCGGGAGGCGCCCGGCAAGTCACCATCCGAATGAGCGTTTTGAAAACCTGAGCATCCCGCGCCCGGGCGACAGCCCTGGCGGACGAGGGGCCATTTCAAGCCATTGACCGATTGGGGGGATACGAGAGTGGCCAACGCACAGAGACGCCCAACCGGGCAGATGACACGCCGCCGTTTCCTGAAGCTGGGGGCCGGAGCGGCCGCCGGGGCGGGGGTGCTCCCCTTCCTCAAGTACCTCCCCGCCGAGGCCGCCGCCCCAAAGGACACCTTGGTGGTGCTCATCAGCGACGTGCCCAACAGCATGGACATCCACCGGCCGGGGACCAACCGGCCCGGCTACCAGAGCGCCATCAATTTCTACGCCCGGCTCCTGACCTACGGCCGCAAGACCCTCCCCGACGGCACCCTCT
>JACPCT010000105.1 GCA_016184445.1 Candidatus Tectimicrobiota bacterium
CCGCTTCCTGAACACCACTGGACACTGCGGAAAGAGGGACCTCGCCATGAAGCTCAAGAATAAAGTCGCCATCGTGACCGGAGGCTCGCAGGGCATCGGCGAGGCCATCTGCCGCCGCTTCGCGAAGGAAGGAGCCAAGGTGGCCGTCGTCAACGCCCGCAATCCCAAGCGTGGCCAGGCGGTGGCCAAAGCCATCACGGGAGCGGGTGGCATCGCCAATGCTTACCGCTGCGACGTCTCCAAGAAGGCCCAGGTTCAGGGGCTGGTCAAGAGGGTGCTCAAGGACTTCGGCGCGGTGGACGTCATGGTGGGCAACGCGGGCGTCATGATCAACAAGCCGATGGAGGACTACTCGGAGAAGGACTGGGACGTCACCATCGCCGTCAATCTGAAGGGAAACTTCCTGCTCGCGCAGGCGGTGGTGCCTCTCATGAAGAAGAAGAAATCCGGCAAGATCATCTTCATGTCCTCCATCGCGGGCACCCACGCCTTCCCGAACGCGCTGCCCTATTGCGCAAGCAAGGGCGGTGTCCACATGCTAGCGCGCGCCCTGTCGGCCGAGATCGCCAAGTTCGGCATCAACGTGAACTCCATCTCCCCAGGGAATACGGCCACTCCCCTCAATCAGCATCTCCAGGACAACCCCGAGTTCGTCAAGCTCATGGCGAGCTACACCCCGACGGGACGTGCCTATATCTCGACCGATGAGATGGCCGGGGCCGCCGTCTTCCTGGCCTCGGATGACGCCAGCGCCGTCCACGGCCACGACCTCATCGTGGACGACGGCTGGTGCGCGATGTAAGGGCGCTTGCCCGCCGGGAGGCGCCATGCCCCTCATCTGCTACGTGAACGGGCCTGACGGCCACGGGTGGCCGCATCTTCAAGTTGCGGGAGCACATGGACCGCCTCGATCGGTCGGCCCGGGCGCTGAGGCTCGCGCTGCCCGAGACGAGGGACCGCATCGCCCAGATCGTGAAGGAGACGATCCGCCGCTCGAAGGCGGAGGATGTCTACATCCGCGTCATCGTCTCCCGGGGCGAGGGCTACCCTCTGCTCGACCCCCGCGCCGCGCCCAGGCCCACTCTGGCCGTTCTCCTTCACGAGCCGGACCCGCCCGCCGCCACGGCCGCCACCTACAAGGCCAAGGGCGCGGGCCTGCGCCTCAAGACGGCGGGGGTGCGCAAGGTCCCGCCCGAGTGCCTCGAGCCCCGCGTGAAGTCCCTGAACTACCTCAATCACATCCTCGCCCGGATCGAGGCCATCGAGGCGGGCTTCGACGAGGCCATCCTGCTGGACCTGCGGGGCTTCGTAGCGGAAGCGCCGGGGGAGAATATTTTTGTCGTGAAGGGCGGGGTGCTGAAGACCCCCCGCGTCCATCAAGTGCTGGACGGCATCACACGGCGGACCGTGCTCGATATCGCCGCCCGGACGGGTATTCCCGCCGACGAAACCGACCTCACCCTATATGACCTTTATACGGCCGACGAAGCCTTCCTCACCTCCTCTTTCAACAGGGTCCACCCCGTGGCCGAAGCAGATGGACGCGCCATCCCCGCGCCCGGGCCCATCACCGAAAAGCTGCGGCGGGAGATCCTCGAGATGGCGCGCACCCAGGGGGAACCGGTGGACTGACCGCGGCGCGCGGCGGGGCCAGTGAGGCGCCTCCTTCGCTCTCATGTTCCCGGACATTTTGAGGGGCCTCCCGTTGATGCACCGGTCCTTCATCGTTAATATTCATTTTTCCGCATGTTTCCATCACTCGTCGGCTTGGCGTCGGCCGTTTGGGCCGCCTCAGGAGAGGAAAAATGGCCATGTACTGTTACGATCATCTCCACTTCCGCAGCGAGGATCCCCATGCCGCCCGGAAATTCTGGGAGGAGATGTTCGGCGCCAAGATGCTCCTCCAGCGGGAATTGGGCGGAGCGCCTTCGTTCCGGATGGATTTGAACGGCATGATTTTTCTTGTCTCGGGACGGGCGGAAGGGGAGAATCCCATCCACGTGGGGAGTGAACCCCGATACGGCCTCGACCACTTCGGCCTCAAGGTCGACAACATGGACGCGGCGGCGAAGGAGCTGAAGGCCAAGGGGGCCGAGTTCATCTGCGAGCCCTGGGAGCTCCGCCCGGGCGTCAAGATTGCTTTCGTCAAGGGTCCGGACAACATCAGCATTGAGCTCGCGGAGCGAAAAGAATAAGCGATTCACCTGCCCGGTTTCCTTGCGCCTGGTTTTCCCGTGCAGCAGGGGAGGGCGCGTCTGTACTCTTAGGGCGTCCGCATCGCGCCAATCTTCGCGAAAGGCGGGTTAAGCGCTTGGGCAACTGGCGGGTGGGAGTGGATGTCGGAGGGACGTTCACGGATGTCTCCCTTGTGGAGGAGGACTCCGGCCGCTTGGTGGTTCGGAAGGTGCCCACCACGCCGGACGACCCGGTGGAAAGCGTGGTGACGGGCGTGCGCGAGGCGATGGCTTCCGCGGGCGCCCGGCCTGATCAGATCGCCTACTTCGGCTCGGGCTCCACCATTGCCCTCAATACCCTCATCCAGCGCTCCGGGGTGAAGACGGGCTTGCTGATCACCCGCGGCTTCCGAGACGTGCTTGAGATCCGCCGCACCCGGCTGCCCGACGCGCCGAGCTTCGAGGCCGCGCGGCCGATCTCTCTTGTCCGCCGGGCCCTGGTGCGCGAGGTAGGCGAGCGCATCCGGGCCGACGGCTCGGTGCTTTTCCCGTTGCAGGAGGGAGAGGTGCTCGCCGCCGCCGGGGAACTCGTGGCGGAAGGAATCGAGGCCCTGGCGGTTTGCTTCCTCCACGCCTACGCCAATCTCTCGCACGAGCGGCGCGCGAGAGAGCTAGTCGCCGCGCGCTGGCCGGGGCTCTACCTGTGCACTTCGGGGGAAATCTGGCCTCAGCAGCGCGAGTACGAGCGCGCCCTGCTCACGGTGATGAACGCGTTTATCGGCCCGGCCATGGATCGTTACTACGGCCGGCTGGAGCAGGGTCTTCGCGCCATCGGTGTCCGCTGTCCCATTCTCGTCACCCAGTCGAACGGGGGCACCCTCTCGGTGGCCGATGCCGCCCGCGTGCCCGTGCGGACTGTGCTCTCGGGGCCCGCCTCGGGCGTAATAGCGGCCGCGAAGGAGGGCCAAGAAGAAGGCATGTCCCGCTTTTTCACGCTGGACATGGGCGGCACGAGCGCCGATATGGCGGTGGTGGACGGCGCGCCCCGCTTCAGCAGCGAGAGCGCCATCGGCGACTACCCCTTGTTCATGCCCGCCATCGCCATCAACACCCTCGGCGCGGGCGGGGGGTCGATCGCCTGGGTGGACGCCCAAGGCGTGCTCAAGGTCGGCCCGCGCTCGGCGGGGGCGCGCCCGGG
>JACPCT010000106.1 GCA_016184445.1 Candidatus Tectimicrobiota bacterium
GATTCCCCGGTCGGTGCGCCAGAAGGCGAACCTGCTGGAGGGGGCTTTCTCGAGGATAGAGCAGGAGCTGGGCCGAGCCGCCTCGGACGAGGAAGTGGCCCGCGAGCTCGGCATGAGCCTCGAGGAGTTCCAGAAGTTCCTCTCCCAGTCCGCCGGCCTGGCGCTGCTGAGCCTGGATGATCTGGTCGACCCCACGAACCCCGAGGACAGCCGCTCGCTGCTCGACCACCTCGCCTCCCTGGACGAGGACGACCCCCAGGCCAAGCTCGCCTTCGAGGAGCTCAAGCGCATCCTCGGCCAGTCCATCGACGCCCTGCCCCAGCGCGAGCGCCTCGTGCTCTCCCTTTACTACCACGAGGAGCTGACCATGAAGGAGGTGGGCCAGATCCTCGACGTGACCGAGTCGCGGGTCTCCCAGCTCCACTCCAAGGCCATCGCCCGCGTCCGGGTAAAGCTCAAGCGCCTCGTCGGCGAGAAGCCGTAGCACCCGCCACAGCCTGAGGTCATCCGCAGGGGCGGCCCTCCGTCGCCATTCCTACGGTCTTTCGCCTTTCCTCGCGGAAAGCCTTTTCTTGACAGACGAACAAAGGGGGAAAATACTGTAGAGGGAAATTAATGGATTGGGGCCATCTCGCCGATAATCATTCAGGGGGAGTGCCCCAGAGGAAAGGTCCCAAGATGGCCGAATCCATCAGCTTCCCGATGGCGACCCCGCAGACCCAGGCGGCCGAGCGCATGGCGAACCAGCTCGCCCACCAGCCCGCCAACCTTCTCCACGCCCAGATGGCCGAGCAGGAGCGCCTGCGCCGTGTCCAGGCGGAGACGGTGGTGGAGACCCGGGAGGCGGAGAACCTCAACGTGGACCAGGAGGGGCATCTAGGGGCGGAATACCAGGGGCGGAAGCGTGAGGAGGGCGAGGACGCCCCGCCCGAGGAGGCCCCCCATGCGGCTCCGAAGCGGGGCGAAGAGGAGTTCCAGGGCCGGTTCATCAACGTGGTCGTGTGAGCCGGTCATTCTCAGCCGATGACGCCGGACATCCCCATCCCGGTCGTACAGCAAGGCGCCCCCGTCCAGGCAGGAGCGGCTCTGCCGGAGGAGGCGGTCCGGCTGGCCCCGGGGGATGTCTTCGCCGCGACGGTGGAGCCCGCCCCTCCGGGCGCGGCCTCCGGGGTCATCCGCCTCAACACCGGAAGCCAGGAGATCCTGGCGCGGCTGCGGCTGGAGCTCCTGCCCGGCGAGCGTGTGCTGGCTGAGGTACTCCCCCGTCCCTCCGATGGGCAGGCCCTCCAGGTCCGCATCCTCGCACGTTCGGGCGAAGCGGGCGCCAAGCTGGAAATCCCGCTCCCGGGTGCGATCCGGCTGGCCCCGGGAGAGGAGATTCCCGCCGCCCTCCGCCTTCTTTTGGCCCCCTCCAAG
This sequence comes from Candidatus Tectimicrobiota bacterium, assembly GCA_016184445.1. Lineage (GTDB taxonomy): Bacteria > UBA8248 > UBA8248 > UBA8248 > UBA8248 > 2-12-FULL-69-37. Next base: position 1,417 of record JACPCT010000106.1, read on the forward strand.
GGAACGCTTGCCGGGGAGGTCCTTCCTTTCACGAACCGCGCGTCGGCGGGGGTGCGCTTCGGAGGGGCGGAACTGCGCTTCCTGCTGGACTCCTCCGCCCAGCCGGGGGATCGGGTATTCGTCCGGGCCCAGGACGCGGGAGGGGCCCTCACCCTGCAAGCGCTCGCCCGGGGGGGACCCCGGGCGGCCTCGCCCCCAGCGGAGGGGGCGACCGGCTCCATCCTGCGGGGAGCGGCCCCCCGTCCCGTCGTTGCCGCAGGCACGCCGCTCCAGGATTTGGGCATCAAGCCGGGGGATGTCCTGACGGGGATTCTCGTCCGGTTTGCGCCCGCGAATCCCGCCCCCCGGGCGGGGACCGTGTTCCACGGGAAACCAGAGGGCCCAGCGGGGGCCGGCGGTCCCGCCGCCGGACTCTCCCCCCGGCCGGGCCAGGCGCCCCAGGCGGAGAGAGCCCCGGAGGCGGCGCCTCTGGCCCCTGCTCCTTCTTTCCGGACGGCGGTTATCCGCTTTCCCTCCCTCGAGGTGGAGGTCCCCTGGCCCCGGGAGGCTTCAGCCGCGTTCTCGCCGGGCGATCCCGTGAGGGTCTGGGTTCGGGGGACGGCCCCCCGGCTGGATCTCCAGCTTCTGCCTCCCCCCTACGGGGGGGAGGAGGGGACCCGCTGGGAGGGGACCCGCTGGGTCCCCTCGGGCGGGGCCGGGGAGCGCAGCTTCGGCCCCCGTCTCCTTCAGCTGGCCGAGGGCCTGGCCGAGCTTCAGGACGACCCCGGCGCGGAGCCCGCCCTCGCCCGGGAGGCGGGCCGCCTCCGCGCGGCTCTCGAGCGGATCGTCCTGCGGGAGGGAGAACTCACGCCCGAGCGCGTCCGGGAGGCCTTCGAGTCCACCCTGCGGGAGGCCGCCCGGCGGGAGTTGGAGCCCGCGCGGCGCGCCCCGGAGGAAGGGGGGCCGCTCCGGGAGAGCCTTCAGCGCTTCCTCGCGGCGGCCCGGGAGATCGGGCGGAACGACCCAGCCTTGGCGGGCCTTGGGGCGGGAGCCGGGCGGGCGCTCACCTCCATGGAGTTCCTCAACGCCGCCAACGCCCTGCGGCAGCATTCGGAGCAGGGGGCCTTCCTCCAGATTCCCTACCTCCTGGGCGGAGAGCGGGGGACGATGGACGTGGTGGTCCGGGGGGACCGCGAGGCCTCGAAAGAGGGCCGCCAGCGGGAGAGTTATTCGGCCGTCCTGCTGCTGGAGCTGGAGGGGCTGGGGCCCCTGCGGGTGGACGCCGCCCTGGTCCGCAA
>JACPCT010000107.1 GCA_016184445.1 Candidatus Tectimicrobiota bacterium
GGGGGGCCAGGAGGCCCACCTCCTCTACTTCGGCCCCGGCCAGGACCCGGGCGCCAGCTTCGTCTACTTCCCCCACGCCAAGGCCCTGGCCACCAGCGGCAACTACGTCACCAGGGGCTGGATGAACCCCATGTTCACCCCCTCGGTGGACGGGTGGATCTCCATCCTCCGTCACATCCGGCAGATGGAGGTGGATCACTACCTCCCCGGCCACGGTGACATCGGCACCAAGGAGGACCTTGAGAACGCCATCGGCTTCCTCATCGACCTGAAGGCGGCCGTCCAGGGCGCCATCGCCAAGGGCATGAGCCCCGAGCAGGCGGCGGCGGCCATCAAGCTCGACAAGTACAAGGACTGGCGAAACGCCAACCTGGCCAAGAACCAGGTCATCGCCATGCACCACCTGCTCAGGACGGGGAAGTCGATCTACCTGAACCTCGAATAGCCTTGCCTGGTTCAGCGGCGCCCTGCCGGCCTTTGGCTGGCAGGGCGTTTTTCATTTGGTAGACTGCTTAGGACCGCCGCGAGAGAGGATGCCCGCCGTGACCGCCTACCCCATCCCCTGGACCGAGGACAGCGAGGCGGGCGTCTTCCTCTTCAACCAGCGCGAGTACTGGTGCGCCCACGAGGCCTGGGAGCAGGTCTGGAAGCGGGAGCCCGACCCCGCCGTCCGGAAGTTCTACCAGGGCCTCATCCAGCTCGCCGCCGGCTACGTGAAGCTCCAGCAGCGCCACTACAAGGGAGCCCTCGCCAACCTCCGCAAGGGCCTCGAGCGCTTCCGCGAGCTGGACGACGCCGTGGGGGACGTGGAGGTCCCCATCCGCTACAAGCAGATTGTGAACCAGTCCCGGGGGGTGCGGGTTAGCTTGTTAGACCAGGGCGAGGCCCGGGTCCTCGCGCGCCCCTGGAACCTCTGGCCCCGCATCGAGCGCCGCGGGCCGGGTGATCCCGGCTAGCCCGCGCTTCCCGCCGCCGGGGGAGGGCGCCCCGATGCCCTTCCGGTTTTCCCCATTGGCGCTTCTCTTCGCGGGGACGTTCCTGCTGGGCGGCTGCGCCGCCCCCCTCGCGGATTCCCCCTACCAGCGCATCGTGAAGCCCCAGGGGGGCCCGGGCCCCCATTTCGTCCGGGTGGAGGCCGCCGTCCAGCCGGGCTCCTATTCCGTCGTCTCTCCCAGTGAGCCTCCGACGGCGCAGGTCCGCGAGGCTGTCTGCCAGGCCCTCGGGAGCACGTCCTTCCCCTGCGCCGACCCTGCGAACCCCCGCGAGAGGCCCGAATACATCCTCCGCCTCACCTACTACGTCCGGGAGATGTGGACCTACCGTTCCATGGGAAGGGGGAGGGGCATCCTGGGGGCCGTCCAGAGCGGGGGCAGGGTGTTCGGCGAGCACGACCCGGCCCAGGACGCCGCCCACGAGCTCGTCTGGCGCTTCACCCTCGCCCGCGCGGAGGGCGGGGAGGTCCTCTTCCGCAGCGAGGCCTTCCGCCGCCACGTCCAGTTCTGGAGCTTCGACGTCAAGTATTGGATCGAGCGCCACTTCTCGGAGTGAGGCCGCTTCGTGGTGGAGGCCGGGACGGGGGGGGGTGACCTATCGCTTCGCTTTCTTGGGCTGGTTCACCGGGAACCTCGGCGGCTTGCCCGTGAGGACGCGGGCCAGATCCTCCCCCGCCGTGCGGGCGATGGCTTCCAGGGCCTCCACCGTCGAGCCCGCCATGTGGGGGGTGAGGATGAGATTGGGGGCGCCGAAGATGGGGCTCTTGGGGTCGGGGGGCTCCCCCTCCAGCACGTCGAGCGCCGCTCCGCCCAGCCTGCCCGAGCGCAGGGCCCGGGCGACCGCCAGCTCGTCCACCAGCGGGCCCCGGGCGCAGTTGACGAGGAAGGCCCCCTTCTTCATGCGGGCGATGGCCTCGCGGCCGATCAAGTGGCGGGTAGAGGGGATGAGGGGGGCGTGGAGGGAGAGGTAGTCCGCTTCCTGCAGCAGCCTCTCCAGCGGCAGGGGGCGGGCGCCCCGCCGGCGGATCTCCGCGGCGGGAAGGGCCGGGTCGCAGGCCGCCACCTCCATCCCCACGGCGGCCGCCATCCGCGCGAGCCGCACCCCGATCTGGCCGATTCCCACGATGCCCAGCGTCTTGCCCTTGAGCTCCCGCCCGGTGTGGCGGGCCTCCCCCCACACGCGCTCCTCCCTCACCCGCCGCGCGGCCTCAGGGATGCGGCGGGCGAGGCTCAGCATGAGGCCCAGCGCCAGCTCGGCCACCGAGTCCGCGTTCGCCCCGGGGGCGTTCGTCACCAGCACCCCCCGCTCGGTGCAGGCCGGGACGTCCACCTGGTCCACCCCCGCGCCGTGGACGGCCACGGCCCGCAGGGCGGGCAGCCGATCCAGGAGGGAGGGGGTGATGTAGCCGGGCCGCAGGAGGATGCCCCCGGCCCCCTGGAGCCGCTTGGCGAAGGAGGCCTCCTCCGCTTGGCCCAGGGGCCGGAAGGGGAGGGGGACCCTCCGCACGGGGGCGATGCCCGCGAGGGCTCGCTTCACGGGGGCCAGGGCGACCGGGAAGTCCGCCGTCGCGGTGACGGCCACCCATCGGCGCGCGGGCATGGCGGAGGAGAGGCTAGAGGCTGGAGACGCTGAAGTCGCCGTCGTAGTTGTACTCGGTGCGGGCCTTCTGGAGCGAGAGGAGGCCCTCGCGCAGGTCGCGGAAGGTAAGGAGGATCGGGCTGTCTGAGAGCGACTTGACGATGACCTGCTGGCCGTCCCCGCCGCAGAACTCCCCGGCGCCGCCGCTGTCGCGGATGACGGCCTTGCGCTCAACGAGCAAGGGCACCATGTGCTCGAGCACCTCGATGGGGGTGGCCGAGGTGTTCGAGGGGAAGCACAGGCAGGCCCGCCCGTCGTGGTTGCTGGAGGCGCCCTGGCCGCCGTTCAGGAAGAAGTTGCCCGCGAAGCGGCGGTTGTCCTTGGCGATGCCCGCGGCATTGATGGCCCAGGTCGGGCTTCCGCTCGCCGCCTGGACGAGCTCGGGCACCGCCTTGCAAAGGGCGCCGAAGATGGCCGAGGGGATGAAGTGGCCCACCATCGAGCGGCCGTTCACCGGCGCGGGGTAGCGGGGGTTGAGGATGCTGCCCTCGGGGGCCGAGACGGTGACGGGCCTGTAGTTCCCCTCGTTGTTCGGCACGGCGGGGCAGAAGAGGCACTTCAGGGAGTAGGCCGAGTAGGCGTAGACGTAGTTCAGGGTCGCGTTGAGGCCCCGGTCCACCTGGGGGGAGGAGCCGGTGTAGTCCACCAGGATGCTACTCCCCCTCACCCGCACCTCGACGCGGATGACGAGGGGCTCGTCGTAACCGTCCGTGCTCACCTGGAAGCGGTATTCCCCGTCCGGCACCTTCTTGATGGCCTCGCGCATCGCGTTCTCGGAGCGCTGGTAGATGGTGGAGGCGGCCTGATCGAGGTCGCGCAGGCGGTACTCCTCCATCATCTCCTGGATGCGCCGCGCGGCCAGCTTGCTCGCCGAGACATGGGAGATGAGATCCCCCTCGACCTGGTCGGGGACGCGGACGTTCTGGCGGATGATGCGCAGGATGTCCTGGTTCACCTTGCCGGCGTTGAGGAACTTGCAGGGGGGGAGCTGAAGCCCCTCCTCGTAGATCTCGCGGACCTCGGGGGAGCGGAGCTTCCCGCCCATGTCGGTCACGTGGGTGGTGATCCCCACGAAGGCGATGATGGTCTTCTTGTAGAAGACCGGGCTCAAGGAGCTGAGGTCCTGAAGGTGGCTGGTCGAGATCCAAGGGTCGTTGGCGAGGACGAGATCGTCCGGGACCCAGGCCTCCAGCGGGAACGCCTTGAGCAGGTGCCGGGCCGTCAGCGGAATCGCGCCGACGAAGCTCGGCATCGTGGAACTCGCCTGCGCGATGGAGTGCCCGCGCGGGTCCAGGATGACGAGGGCGAAGTTCTGCGACTCGCGGACGGTGGTCGAGAAGGCGGTGCGCGCCACCTCGGTGGCCGCCTCCTCCGCGATGGCGATGAGGCGGCTCCAGAGGACTTCCAGGGTGATCGCGTCGAGCCCCTTGCGGGCCATGGCGTCTCCTAGAGATCGATGATGAGGCTCTGCACCTTGTCCACGTAGAAGGTGGAGCGCGAGCCGATGACCGTCGTCGTCACCCGTTCCTCCACCAGGGCGGGCCCCTTGAACTTCTGGCCCGGCTTCAGGAGGTAGCGGTCGTACACGTTCACCTTGCGGAAGCCCTTGTTCTCGGGGAGGTAGATCCGCCGCGTTCCCTTGAGGACGTTGCGGGAGCTGCGCTCCGAGAGGTTGGTGAACCGGAAGTTGGCCTTGGGCTCGGGGCCCAGGCCGAAGATCCGCCAGCTCAGCACCTGGAGGGGCACGGCGCCGATCACGCCCCCGTGGGTCGTGGAATAGAGATCCCGGAAGGTTTTGTCGATCACCTGGATGTGCTGGGGCCCCAGCTTCCCGGTAGGGATGGGAATGGTGAGGGCGAAGCCCTGGCCCAGGAAGCTCACGTCGGCCATCCGCTGGATTCGGATATCGCGCTCCCGCACGCCGGCCGCCTTGAGGAGGGTGACGCACTTCTTCTCCCGGTCGGCCAAGAGGGTGTTGATCTTGTTCAGGTCCACATGGTCCAGGGGGGAGACGTGGCTGTCCACCATGTCCACCTTGATGGGGACCACCAGGAGCCCCAGGGCGGAGGCGAGGCCCGCCGCCGGCTGGCAGACGATCCGCCGAAGGCCCACCTTGCGCGCCAGGCGGAAGGCGTGCACGGGGCCCGCCCCGCCGGTTGCCATGAGGGTGAAGTTGCGCGGGTCCTTGCCCTGCTCGGAGAGCTGGATGCGCGCGGCGGCCGCCATGGTCTCGTTGACGAGCTCATGGATCCCCCACGCGGCCTGGACTTCCTCGATCTTGAGGGGCTCCGCGATCTTCTTGCGGACCGCCTCGGAGGCCGCCTCGGGGAATATCTCCATCTCCCCGCCCAGGAAGTAGTTGGGGTCGATGTAGCCGAGGATGAGGTCCGCATCCGTCACGGTGGGCTCGG
>JACPCT010000108.1 GCA_016184445.1 Candidatus Tectimicrobiota bacterium
GGCTGAACTCCTCGAGGGTCTTGGCGGCCTCCTGGAGGCTGCCCGCCTTCTCCTGGCAGCCCGCGATGGCGAGGTAGAGGTCTTCCTGGCTCACGAGGCTCCCCCGGCCGAGGATCTCGCGCCAGATGGCGATGGCCTCGGGGCACTTCCCCTGGGCCTCGAGGACGGAGGCCAGCCCCCGCTGGGCCAGCTCCTGGTCCATGGGGACGGCGGCGGAGCTCCCGAGGAGGATGCGGTACTCCTGCTCGGCCCCCGGGAGCTGCCCCCCCTCGCGGAGCTTCTCGGCCAGCTCGAGCCGGGCGAGGATGCCGGCCCGGGTCTTGGGGTACGCGAGCGCCGTCCGGCGCAGGGCCTCGACCTCCTGGGGCCCCTTGGCCTCCTGGGCGAGCATGTAGGAGATGGCGGCCTTCTCCTGGGTCTTGGCGGACCAGTAGCGCCAGCCCCAGGCGGCCGCCCCGGCGAGCAGGACGGCGGCCCCGGCCGCGAGGATGAGCGCGGCGTGGGACTCCAGCCAGGCCATCCCCCGGGCGCCGGCGGTTTGGAAGGCGTCGGGCTGCTTGATCTCTTTGCGGACGTTTCGCGCCATGGTCTCCGGGAATCCGTGAGGGGTTTTTGTGAAATTTTCACATGGAGGCCCCGCGGGGGCTTCCCGCCGGCCCCCGGCTCAGGGCGCTTGCTTTGTAGCCGGGATCGCCGCGCCCGTCAAAGCCAGGCCGGCCTCTTTCCCGTTTCCCTTCCCGGCTTCCTCCCGGGCCGGGGTCACCTCGGCCAGGTTGGTGTGGTAGCAGGGCCCCTCCCCCATGTCGGTCAGCGCCTGGGAGGTGAGCTCGTTCACGCCGCGCCCGTCCGGGGAGTGGCGCGAGGCGCGCACGCCGGGGATGATGGCCACCCCCCGGGGCACGTCCTCCGTAACCCGCAGGGGGCGGACGATGCTCCCGCGCCGGGTGCGGATGCGCACGGGCTCCCCCTCCGCCAGGCCCCGCTCGCGGGCGTCCCCGGGGTGGAGGAAGAGGCGCTGCTCCCCTTCCCCCTTCATGCTCCGGGCCCCGCCGTTCCCGGTGCTATTCAGGAAGTGGTGCCCGGGCGGCAGGACGAGCTGGAGCATCCCCCGGCTGGCCGTTGAAGGATTCTCCGGGCCCTCCGCCAGGGGGATGTGGGCGGGCAGCGGGTCCAGGCCCAGCTTCTCCATCCGCTCGCTGTAGAACTCAAGCCGGCCCGAGGGGGTCGGGAAGCCCTCGGCGAAGGGGTTGGCGGCGTTCAAGGGCGCCTGGATGTAGCGCTTCTCGCGCAGGGCCTCCAGGGTGACGCCCGCCTGGCGCAGCCGGGGGGTGCCGAGCAGGCGCGCGGCCGCCTCCCAGAGGCTCTCGCGGAAGTCGGGCTCCCCGAAGCCCAGCCGCTCCGCCAGGAGGGAGAAGACCTCGTAGTTGGACCTGGCCTCGCCCCGGGGCGGGATGGCCGCCTCGTTCAGCCCGAAGAAGTACTGCCCGTAGCTCGTGAAGAAGTCCGGCGACTCGGCGAAGGTGGGGGCGGGCAGCACGATGTCGGCGTAGTCCACGGTGTCGGTGTGGAGAATCTCGTGCACCACGGTGAAGAGGTCTTCGCGCAGGAGCCCCCGGCGCACCGCGCCCGAGTCGGGAAGCGTGGTGGCCGCCGCGCTGTGGTAGACGAAGAGCACCTTGACGGGGGGGCCGCCCAGGGCCCCGGTCAGGGCCTTGCCCACCTCCACGATGTTGATGGTGCGCGTCCCCTCGGGGGACCACTCGGGCCGCTCGTAGGCGGGGAGGTCGAGGCCGAAGGCGCCCGTTGAGATCTCGAAGAGGCCTCCTCCCTCCTTCGCGTAGGCGCCCACGAGGGCGGGCAGGCAGGCGATGGTGCGCACGATCATCGCCCCGTTGGTGTGGCGGGAGAGGCCGATGCCCATGCGGATGAAGGGGGCCCGTGCCCGGCCGTACTCCCGGGCGAGGCGCTCGATCTCCGCGGCGGGGACGCCGGTGACGGCCCCGGCGCGCTCGGGCGGATACTCATCGAGCCTCCGGCGGAGCGCCTCGAAGCCCAGCGTCCACTTCTCGATGTAGGCGCGGTCAAGGAGGCCCTCGCGCACGAGGACGTGCATCATCCCCAGGGCCAGGGCGGCGTCCGTCCCCGGGCGCACGGGGATGAACTCGTCCGCCAGCTTGGCGGTGCGGTGGCGGTAGACGTCGATGACGGTGACCTTGGCCCCCTTCTCCCTCGCCGCCTGGATGAAGGGCAGGATGTGCATGTTGGTGGTGGCGGGGTTGGTGCCCCAGAGGAGGATGTGGTCGCTCTTGGCCATCCCGGCGCAGTCGTTGCCCAGGCCCGAGCCCAGGGTGACGTCGAGCCCCGCCTTGCAGGCCGCGGTGCAGATGGTGCGCAGGAGCTTCGAGGCCCCCAGCCGGTGGAAGAAGCGCTGGCCGGCGTTGCGGTTCACTATCCCCATGGTGCCCGAGTAGCTGACGGGGAGGATGGACTCCGCCCCCCAGCGCCCGGAGGCCTCGCGCATCTTGGCGGCGATGGCGCCGAGGGCCTCCTCCCAGGAGATGCGCTCGAAGCGCGCGCCGGGGCCCTTGGGCCCCACCCGGCGCATGGGGTGGAGGATGCGCTCGGGCGCGTAGATGATGTCGGTGTAGGTCCGCATCTTGGTGCAGATGAGGCCCTGGGTGAAGGGGTGG
>JACPCT010000109.1 GCA_016184445.1 Candidatus Tectimicrobiota bacterium
CCAGGGGCTTCTTGCACACCGGGCAGGCGAGGATCTCCAGCAGCTCCTTGTCGATCGCCATCTCACCTCTCTCCTCAGCAAACATTCCCGTTCAGCCGACAAGCTCGACCTTCTGGGCGCCGCAGCCGCACAGCATCCATTGAAAATCAATTCTTTCAACTGCTTAGCTGACCCCTCCCCCCTATTTTTGCATATTCAGCGGTATTTTTCCTGGGCTCCCCAAAGCCCCAGGACACCCCGCACCGCCTGCTCCGCCCCGATCCGCTCCAAGCACTCGATGTCGGGGCAGGAGCGGCCGTAGCAGCCGCTGCACGCCAGGCGGTGATGAAGGACCGCGTGGCCGGGGCCCCAAGGGCCGTTCCGCACCGGGTCGGTCGGCCCCATGAGGGCCAGGCAGGGCAGGCCCAGGGCGGCCGCCAGGTGGGTGGGGCCGGTGTCTCCCCCGGCGAAGTAATCCCCCCGGCGGATGAGGGCGGTCATCTCCCGGATGCCGGTGGCGGGGGCCACGACGCAGCCCGTGCGCATGGCCGAGGCGACGCCCCGCACACTCGCCTCCTCGTCCGGCCCCCAGGTGAGCAGCACCCCGCCCCCGCTCGCCTCCCGCCAGGCGTCCCCCAGCGCCGCAAAGCGCGCCGCCGCCCAGCGCTTGGTCGGCCAGCCGGCCCCCGGGTGCACGACCAGGAGCGGGCGCCGGGAGAGCAGCCCCTCGCGGCGGAGGAAGGCCTCGGCGGCCTCTCCCTCCTCCGGCCGCTCCGGGAGGGGGAAGCGGCGCGCCTCGGGCGGCGGGATGGGGATGCCCAGAGGCTCGAGCAGGCGGAGGTTCTTCTCCACGACGTGATGGGGATGAGAAGGCGGGAGCGCCTGGCGCGTGGTGAAGAGGACGTTCATTCCCTCCCGGCAGGCCCGGTGCTCGAAGCCCACCCGCGCCGGGGCGCCCGAGGCCCAGGCGAGGAAGCCGCTCTTGAGCAGCCCCTGGGCGTCGATGGCGACGTCCGCCCCCAGCCGGCGGACCGCCCGGAGATCCTTCGCCAGGACCGAGAGCCCCCCGCCCGGCAGGCTCCGCCGCCAAGCCCGGGTGTCCACCGTCAACACCTCGTCCACGTCGGGGTTCCCCCGCAGGAGCATGCTGGGGCTGGGCTCGGCCGCCCAGGCGATGCGGGCGCCGGGCCAGGCGTCCCGGATGGCGGAGGCCAGGGGCAGGGTGTGCACCACGTCCCCCACTGCCCCGAGCCGGATGATGAGGACGCAGAGGCTCATCGGGGGATGCGGCCGCCCAGCCGGGCGCCGAGCCCGGAAGAGGAGTGCCCCTTCGGGTCCCCGCAGATGGCCACCTCCCCTCCGTAGCTGCGCACCGTCTCGCGCTCGGGGACGGTCTCGGCGGTGTAGTCGGTGCCCTTGGCGTGGACGTGGGGCTTGAGCGCGAGGAGGAGGCGGGAGGCGTCGCTCTCGTCGAACAGCACGAGGTAGTCCACCGGCTCCAGGCAGGCGAGGATCTCGAGCCGCTCCGCCTCCGGGGTGTAGGGCCTCCCCTCCCCCTTGAGGAGGCGGGCCGAGGCGTCGCTGTTCACGGCCACCACCAGCACGTCGCCCAGGGCCTTGGCGCCCCGGAGGTAGCGCACATGGCCCACGTGGAGGACGTCGAAGCAGCCGTTCGCGAAGACGACCCTCTTGCCCCGGGCCTTCAGCCGCTCCGTCTCCTCCCGGAGGACCGCCAGGGTCCGCAGCTTTCCCGCGAAGAGCTCCTGGCCCCCCGTCACGGCCCGTCCTCCAGCGCCTTCTTCAGCTCCTCCGCCTCGACCACGGCGGTGCCCATCTTCATCACCACGATCCCGGCGGCGCGGTTGGCGATCTCGGCCGCCTCGGCCATCGAGGCCCCCGCCGCGAGGGAGAGGGTGAACGCCGAGATGACGGTGTCCCCCGCCCCGGTGACGTCGGCCACCTCGTCCGTCCCGAAGATGGGGATGTCCCTGCGGGGCGCCCCCCGCTCGAAGAGGCTCATGCCCTGGGAGCCCCGGGTGAGCAGCACGCCCCGGGCCCGGGTGCGATCGAGAAGGGCGGCTCCCGCCTCGCCGAGCCTGTCCCCCTCGGGCCAAAAGCCCAGGAGAGCCTGGGCCTCTTCCTCGTTAGGGGTGATGGCCGTCACCTCGCGGAAGCTGTCCCCGGCGTAGCGGCTGTCCACCGTCACGATCACCGTGCGGGCGGCGCTCTGGACCGCCTCGCGCACGGCCGTGGTCACCACCCCCAGGCCGTAGTCCGAGACGATGATGGCGTCCGCCCCGCCGTCCGCCATCTCCCCGATGGCGGAGACGATCCGGGCCTCGATCTCGGGGCGCAGCGCGGCGCGCCTCTCGTGGTCCACCCGGATGACCTGCTGGCGCGCGGTGTTCCGCCCCCCGGCCAGGATGCGCATCTTGGTGGGGGTCACGCGCTGCGGGTCGGCGAGAAGGAGGGAGGTGTCGATGCGCCGCCGCTTCAGCGTCTCGCAGAGAGCCCGCCCGGCCTCTCCCTCCCCGAGGGCCCCGACGGCGGCCACCTTCCCGCCCAAGGAGGCGGCGTTCATGGCGGCGTTGCCGCCCCCGCCGGGGATGACCTCCCGCCGCTGGAAGTCCAGGACGAGCACCGGGGCCTCGCGGCTGATCCGGGAGGTCTCCCCGTAGATGAACTCGTCCGCGATGTAATCCCCGACCAC
>JACPCT010000110.1 GCA_016184445.1 Candidatus Tectimicrobiota bacterium
CGTTCACCTATGTAGGGGCGAGGCATGCCTCGCCCCTACAAATGTCCCTTGCCCTGAATCTGCGGGGGCGGTTCGCGAACCGCCCCTACAAAGACGGCCCAAAATGGATGCTCCCCCCCCTCGACTTGCGGCCCCAGGAAGGGGGCCTCTATAATGCCCCGCACTGGGGGATTTTCTTCTCTTTCGGCCCTTTTTCCCACCGGTTTCCGTCGCCACCCTCCGGGCGGGGCGCCCGCGGAGGAGAGCACCATGATCAAGTACAACATGGCCGCGACGGCCCGCCGCCTGGTGGAGCAGGTGCTGGCCGTCAAGCCCGGCGAGCTGGCCCTGCTGGTCACCGACTCGGACCGCCCGGCCTCCATCACCGAGGCCCTGGCCCACGCCCTGAGCGGGGCGGGGGCGAAGCTCGCCGTCATGCACATGCCCCCGCACCAGATGGGGGGCGTCGACCCCCTGCCCCAGGTGGGGGCGGCCATGGCGGCCTCCCAGGTGGTGGCGCTCCAGACGAGCTTCGCCACCGTCCACACCGCCACCGCCCGAAGGGTGCGACATGAGCTTCTCCCTCGAGGGGCGCACCTGCTTCCCCCTGGTCGGCCAGGCGCGCCAGCCGGGCGAGTTCACCGCCGTCCCGGACGGGGAGGCCGCCATGAGCCCGGTCGAGGGATCGGCGGAGGGGGTGATGGTCAACCCCTTCTCCATCGAGCGGAAGGACCTGGGCTTCGTGAAGGAGCCCATCCGCCTGGAGGTCAAGGCCGGCAAGGTGGCCTCCATCACCGGGAGCCCGGCGGCCGAGCGCTTCTGGCGCCTCCTGGAGGAGCACGGCGACCTCGCCAAGAACGTGGCCGAGTTCGCCATCGGCACCAACCCCGCCTGCCGGGCGCGCGAGACCATGCGCGAGGCGAAGAAGGCCTGGGGCACCTGCCACATGGCCGTCGGGGACAGCGGGAGCATCGGGGGCAACGTCGTCGCCCCCCTGCACGTGGACATGATCTTCGACCGCCCCACCGTCTGGGCGGACGATCAGATCGTGGTGAAGGACGGCAAGATCACCGTCTGAGCAAGCCTTCCCGCCCGCCCTGCCGCACCGGAGGGTCCGTGACCCAAACCTCATCCGCGCTCATCCTGAAGGGGAAGCCCGTCGCCGACAAGATCCTGGGCGAGCTGGGCGCCTCCATCCAGGCCCTCGCCGCCCGCGCGGGCCGCCCGCCGGGCCTGGCCGTCGTCCTGGTGGGGGAGGACCCCGCCTCCCAGGTCTACGTCCACCTCAAGGGGAAGAAGGCGAACGAGCTGGGCATCGCGACCTTCGACCACCGCCTCCCCGTCTCGACCCCGCAGGCGGACTTGGAGCGGCTCATCGCCCGGCTGAACGCCGACCCGGCGGTGGACGGCATCCTCGTCCAGCTCCCCCTGCCGGCCCATATCCGGGAGGAGGCGGTGCTGCGCCGGGTGGCCCTGGGGAAGGACGTGGACGTCTTCCACCCCGAGAACTTCGGCCTCCTCGCCCTGAAGCAGGGGGTGCTCAAGCCCTGCACCCCGGCGGGGGTGATCGAGATACTGAAGCACTACGGGATCGAGATCCCGGGCAAGCGGGCGGCCCTGATCGGGCGGAGCAAGATCGTGGGCCTGCCGCTCTCGCTCCTCCTCCTGCACGAGAACGCCACCGTCACCGTCTGCCACTCCCGGACGAAGGACATCGGGGCCGCCACCCGGGAGGCGGACATCGTCATCGCCGCCATGGGGCGCGCCCGCTTCCTCAAGGCGGACATGGTGCGCGAGGGCGCCGTGGTGGTGGACGTGGGGATCAACCGCGTGGACGGGAACCTCGTGGGCGACTGCGACTACGAGGCCCTGCTACCCAAGGTCTCGGCCATCACCCCCGTCCCCGGCGGCGTCGGGCCCATGACCGTCGCCATGCTCATGGTGAACACCGTGCGCGCCTTCCGCCTCCACGCGCTGCCGGAGGAGCCGCTGCAGGGCGAGGGCCGCTGATGGTGGACCTCCTCGGTCCCCAGGCCCCCCCCGCCCGGCCCCCCGTCCTCACCGTCTCCCAGCTCAACGCCCGGGTGAAGGGGCTGCTGGAGGAGGAATTCGGCGAGGCGCTGGTGGAGGGGGAGATCTCCTCCTGGCGGGTCTACCCCTCCGGTCACGCCTACTTCGACCTCAAGGACGCCGCCTCCAGGGCGGGCGCGGTGATGTTCGCCGGGAGAAGGCGCTTCGTGCGCTTCCAGCCCGGGGACGGGATGCGCGTCCTCGCGCGCGGCCGGGTCACCCTCTACGAGCGGGACGGGCGCTTCCAGCTCTCGGTCCTCTCGATGGAGCCGCTCGGCGAGGGAGCCCTTGAGGTCGCCTTCCGCCAGCTCCACCAGCGGCTGGCCCAGGAGGGGCTCTTCGACCCCGCGCGCAAGCGGGCGCTCCCGGAGCGGCCCCGCCGGGTGGCCCTCGTCACGAGCCGGGAGGGGGCGGCGCTCCAGGACATGCTCCGCGTCCTCCGCGAGCGGGCGCCCATCGTGGAGGTGGTCGTGGTCCACACCCGGGTCCAGGGGGAGGGCGCCGCCGCCTCGGTCGCCGCCGCCCTGCGCAGAGCGGACCGTGGCCTCGCCCGGCTGGGCCGCCCGGCCGGCCTCATCATCGTGGGCCGGGGCGGGGGGAGCCGGGAGGACTTGTGGGGGCGAGCTCGCCCGCCTCCTCCGGCTCCGCCTGGAGGAGGGCGGGGATCGGCTCAGCGCCCTGGGGAGGGAGCGGGTCTTCCGGCGGCCCGAGGCGGGGCTCGAGGCCCTGAGCCAGCGGGTGGACGGCCTCCTCGACCGCCTCGGGCGGGAGGCGCGCCACGTGGGCTGGACGCGGGAGGCGGGGCTCGCGGCCCTGGGGCCCCGCTTGCGGGCGGCCTCCCCCCGGTGGAAGGTCCGCCAGGGGGCGGAGGGCCTGGCCGAGCGCCTGCGGCGGCTGGTCTCGGCCCGGGCGAGGCTCCGGGAGCGGAAGGAGGCGGCGCTGGCGGCCTCCGTTGGCCGGCTGGAGGCGGTCTCCCCCCTGGCGGTGCTGGCGCGGGGCTACAGCCTCGCCTACCGGGAGCGGGACGGGGCTCTCCTCCGCGAGGCGGGCCAGGCCGCGCCGGGGGAGCGGTTCCGCCTGAGGCTCCACCGGGGGACGCTCGGCTGCCGGGTCGAGGAGGCCCGGGATCCCCAAGCGGCGGGCCGCTCGGGGGATCCCGGGGCGGAGGGAGGATCGGCATGAGCGCGGCGAAGAGAGGGGGGAAGCCCGAGGGCGGCGGGCCGCCCCAGAGCTTCGAGGAGGCGCTCGAGCGCCTGGAGGCCATCGTGGAGGAGCTCGAGGGCGGCGAGGCCCCGCTCGAGAAGGCGGTGGGGCTCTACGGGGAGGGGGTGGGGCTCTTCCGCTTCTGCCGCCAGCAGCTCGACGCCGCCCAGAAGCGGATCGAGAAGCTGGCGGGGGAGACCGAGGAGGCGCTCTCCCTCCGGCCCTTCGAGGAGGACGAGGCGGAAGGGGACGAAGAGGACGAGGAGGACGATGGGTCCTGAGGTTCCGGTGGACGCCGAGGCCTACCTGGGGCGGTGGGCGGCGCGCGTGGAGGAGGAGCTCGACCGCCGCATCCCCGAGCGGGGCGGCGAGCCCCCCGAGATGTACCGCATCATGCGCTACAGCCTCTTCGCCGGGGGCAAGCGCCTGCGGCCGGTGCTCTGCGCCGCGGGGTGCGAGGCCGTGGGCGGCGAGCCCGAGGGGGTGCTGCCCGCGGCCTGCGCCCTCGAGTGCATCCACACCTACTCCCTCGTGCACGACGACCTTCCGGCCATGGACGACGACGACCTGCGCCGGGGCGTCCCCACCAGCCACAAGGTGCACGGGGAGGGGGCGGCCATCCTGGCGGGGGACGGCCTCCTGACCCTCGCCTTCGGCCTCATGGCCGACGAGGAGATGGCCCGCCGGGCGGGGGCCGGCCGTGTGATCGAGGGGGTGCGCATGCTGGCCGCGGCGGCGGGGGCGGCGGGCATGGTCGGGGGGCAGCTCCTCGACATCCGCGCCGGCGGCCGGGTGGGGAGCCCCCGCGAGCTCGAGGAGATTCACCGCCTCAAGACCGGGGCCATGATCCGCTGCGCGGTCTGCCTGGGAGGGCTCCTGGGGGGAGGGAGCGCCGAGGCCCTCGCGGCCCTCGCCCGCTACGGGGAGAGGGCGGGTCTCGCCTTCCAGATCGTGGACGACATCCTGAACGTCGAGGGCAGCCCCGAGCTGATGGGCAAGGCCGCCGGCTCGGACGCCCGGCACGAGAAGGCCACTTACCCGGCCCTCCACGGCCTGGAGGCCTCGCGAAGGCTGGCCCGGGAGGCCTGCGAGGAAGCCCTCGCCGCCCTTTCGCCCCTGCCGGGCGGGGCCCCCGCCCTGGCCGCCCTGGCCCGTTTTATTGTCTTGCGCAGATTCTGAACATTCTTTAGGATCGGGCCTTCCTGGAGGGGCCCCGGGAGGGCCATCCATTCGCCCCCCTTGAAGATTCCGGCTGGAATCCATGGAAGGAAAGCGCATGGGCGAGCTATTGGAGCGGATCAACAGCCCGGCCGACCTGCGGCGCCTCGACCCGGACGAGCTTCCCCAGGTCGTGGGCGAGCTCAGGGACATGATCATCCAGGTGACCTCCAAGACCGGGGGCCACCTGGGGGCCTCCCTCGGCGCGGCCGAGCTGGTGGTGGCCCTCCACTACATCTACGACACCCCGCGCGACAAGCTCATCTGGGACGTGGGCCACCAAGCCTACGCCCACAAGATCCTCACCGGCCGCCGCGACCGCTTCCACACCCTGCGGCAGTGGGAGGGCATCGCGGGCTTCCCGGACCGTCGGGAGAGCGAGTACGACCACTTCAACGTCGCCCACGGGGGCACCTCCATCTCCGCCGCCCTCGGCATGGCCGCCGCCCGCGACCTGGCGGGCGAGGACTTCCGCGTCGTGGCCGTCATCGGGGACGGCAGCCTCACCGCCGGCATGGCCATGGAGGCCCTCAACAACGCGGGCGACATGACGCGCGACCTCACCGTCATCCTGAACGACAACAAGATGGGCATCTCGCCCAACGTGGGGGCCATGTGCTCCTACCTCGCCCGCATCATGACGGGCGAGTGGGCCA
>JACPCT010000407.1 GCA_016184445.1 Candidatus Tectimicrobiota bacterium
CGCAGCCGTTCCGGCGGTTCTTGACCGCGACGCGGCCCCGCATGACCTCGAACGCCTCGGGGCCGATGCGGTGGGCGCGGCGGTAGTACTCGGCGATGAGGGCGGAGAGGGAGGTCATGGTGGCCCCCATCCGCCGCTCCGAGCGGTCGATCATGCGGGCTAGGCGGGCGGTGACCTGGGCGGTGCTTTGGTGGCTCTTCTTCTCCCCGCCGAGGGCCAGGACGGTGCGGAAGCGCCCGGAGGCCACGGCGTGGCAGGCGGCGTGGAGGGCGGCGGCCCCGGTGGAGGAGGCGGTCTCGACCCGCCAGGCGGCGGCCCCGGTGAGCCCAAGGTGGTCGGTGATGAGGCTGGCCGAGTTGCCCTCGTCGAGGAACTCGGCCGGGTTCAGGATGCCGACGACGACGGCGTCCACGCCCTCGCGCGGGATGCCCAGGGGGCGGGCCTCGGCGAAGGCTTCCTCGGCCGCCTCCGCCATGAGCTGCTGCATGGACTCGGGGCGCTTCCCGAAGCGGGAGAGCCCGCCGCCCGCGATGTGCACGTCCAAGGCGCCCGCCTCCGCTGGTGGCCTCGCGGGGCAGGCGGCCGCGCGCGAGGGAAGGATCGAAGAGCCGCCAACCGGGGGGGGATTCTAGCACGGCCCGCCCGCGGGCACAGGCATCCGCGCCCGCGGGCGGGGGGAGGCCGCCTAGCGGTAGAGCTCGGCCGGCAGGTCGTAGAGCAGGCGCGCCGCGCGGAGCAGGAGGACGTCGTTCACGCCGTCCGAGTGGAGGAAGCTGGCCGCGTCGCGCAGGTACTTCTCCATCGGGTAGTCCTTCATGTAGCCGTAGCCGCCGAAGAGCTCCAGCGCCTCCTTGGCCACCTCGAAGGCCGCCTCGGCGGCGAAGACCTTGGACATGGACGCCATGGACCAGTCGGTCGGCTCGTCGGGGGAGTCGATGTTGTAGGCCGCGCGGTAGAGGTAGGCGCGCGCGGCGTCGAGGCGCATCTTCATCCGGGCGAGGCGGTGGTGGGTCAGCTGGTGGTGGATCATGGTCTTGCCGCCGATGAAGCGCTGCCGGGCGTGCTCGACGGCCGCCTCGTAGGCCGCGCGGGCCGTGCCGAGCACGGTGGCGCCCGCCTGGATGTTGCTGCCCTCCTCGGCGAGGAAGCGGAGGACGTCCTGCATCCCCTTGCCGCGCCTTCCGACGAGGTTGTCCTCGGGGATCTCGCAGTTCTCCATGATGACGGTGCTGTTCCAGACCAGCCGCTGGCCGAGCTTGTCCTCGACCTTGCCGATGGAGAAGCCGGGGGCGGCATGGGGGATGATGAAGGCGCTCACGCGGTCGTAGATGTCCTTCTCGGGGTCGGTGACGACGAACATCAGGTAGAGCTTCGACAGGCCGGCGTTGGAGATGAAGTGCTTGGTGCCGTTCAGGATCCACTTGCCGTTCCGCAGCTCGGCGCGCGCCTGGAGGGTGGAGTCCTTGCGCTCGACGGGGAGGATGTAGTTCGACCCCCCCGAGGGCTCGGTGATGCAGATCGAGAGCACGCACTCAGGGTCGTCCCGGAAGATCGGGATGAAGCGCTTCCGCTGCGCCTCGCTGCACAGGTGGACGATGCCCGCCGCGATCTTCCACACCTGGTCCAGGCAGACGGCGAAGCCCAGGTCCCCCGTGGCCAGCTCCTCGCCCACCACGCAGCGCGTGATGATGTCGGCGTTGATGCCGCCGTCCTCGGGGCCCAGGGTGAGGGTGCGCAGCCCCAGCTTGTCGGCCTTGCGCAGGAGCTCCCACGAGAAGCCCTTCTTGGGGTCCGGCTCCCGGTCGAGCTGCGCCCGCACGGGGACGACCTCCTCCTTCACGAACTTGCGGGCCATGTCGCGGAGCATGCGCTGCTGCTCGGTGAGGCGGAAGTCAACCATGGGGAGCCCCTTCTGTCAGCGGGGAGAGAAAACAGGAAAAGGGACAATAAGAAACTATTGTCCTATGTGCAAGCGCATCCCCCCTCCATCCCGGGAGCGTCTCCCGGCGAGGGGAAGAGGGGCGGCCTTAGTGCTTGCCGTTGAGGGCGCCCATCGCCCGGAGGATGGCCTCGGGGGTGGCGGGGAGGTCGGTGATCCGGGCGCCCACGGCGTCATAGATGGCGTTCAGGACGGCGGGCGCCGTGGGGTTGAGGGCGGGCTCGGCCACCCCCTTGGCGCCGAAGGGGCCCGAGGGTTCCTCGGTCTCCACGATGATGGACCTCATGCGCTGGGGCGTGTCCATGGCGGTGGGGATGAGGTAGTCCTCGAGGTTGGGGTTCTGCACGATGCCGTCCTTGAAGAGGATGCGCTCCAGCATCCCGAAGCCGTAGCCCTGGAGGGAGCCGCCCTCGATCTGGCCCTCCACGTTCATCGGGTTGACAGCCCTGCCCACGTCGTGGGCGGCGGCGAGCTGGAGGACGCGGCACTCCCCCGTGTCCACGTCCACCTCGACCTCGGCGGCGTGGGCGGCGAAGACGTAGCAGTCGTAGGGCTTGCCCTGGCCGGTCTGCTTGTCGAGGTGGAGGTCCGGCGGGTTGTAGGCGCCCTCGGCGACGAGCATCTCCCCGTCGCGGTGGCATTTGAGGGCGACCTCGGCCAGGGTGCGGCTCCTCTCCGGCGCGCCCTTGACGGAGATCCTTCTGTCCTCGATCTGGAGGTCC
>JACPCT010000408.1 GCA_016184445.1 Candidatus Tectimicrobiota bacterium
GCCACGCAGCCCGGAAGGTTATCTCGACGGCGAGTCGGAGCCTGCCGGTCTGCTCGTAGCCCTGGGCGAGGTAGCGAAAGAACTCGCGGCGGCTGTCGAGTTCGCGGAGAAGAGCCCGGCCGCCGCCCCCGCGTCGGCCCTGGAGGATGTCTACGCGTAGCCAGCCGGCGCGGCGGCCGCGCCAGGAGATGAACCATGCGTGAGATCACCTTTGTGGAAGCCCTGAATGAAGCCCTCCATGAGGAGATGGAGCGGGACAAGAAGGTCTTCATCATCGGGGAGGATGTCGAGCTGGCCTACGTCTTCGGCGTCACCAAGGGGCTGGCCGCCCGCTTCGGCAAGGACCGCGTGCGGGACACCCCGATCAGCGAGCTCGGCATCGTCGGCGCTGGCGTGGGGGCCGCCATGGCGGGCTACCGGCCCGTCATCGAGATCATGTTCATGGACTTCATCATGCTCGCGATGGACCCCCTCATCAACCAGGCTGCCAAGCTCCGCTACATGCTGGGCGGGCAGCTCTCGGTGCCCATGGTGGTCCGCACGCCGGGCGGGGGAGGGGTCCAGTACGGGCCGACCCACAGCCAGTGCCTGGAGGCCTGGTTCATGCAGGTGCCCGGCATCAAGGTCGCCGTCCCCAGCGACCCGGCGGACGGGAAGGGGCTCCTCAAGGCCGCCATCCGGGACGACAACCCGGTCCTCTTCGTCGAGCACAAGATGCTCTACAAGCAGAAGGGCCCCGTGCCCGAGGGGGAGCACCTCGTCCCCTTCGGCCGGGCGGCGATCAAGCGCCCCGGCGCCGACGTGACCCTCGTCGGGGTGGGCTACCAGGTGGTGAACTGCCTCCGCGCGGCCGAGACCCTGGCGGGCGAGGGCATCGACGCCGAGGTGATCGACCCCCGCACCCTGGCCCCGCTCGACACGGCCTCCATGGCGTGGTCGGTCCGCAAGACCGGCCGGTGCGTGGTGGTGGAGGAGGGCCATCTGCGCAGCGGGGCGGGCGCCGAGATCGCGGCGGCCATCCAGCAGGAGGCGTTCGACTACCTGGACGCCCCCATCGGCCGGGTGGCCGCGCTGGAAGCCCCGATCCCCTTCGAGCCGCGGCTGGAGGAGTTTGTGCTGCCCAGCCCGGGCAAGATCGTCAAGGCGGTCAAGCAGACGCTCGGCGCGGCCGTCTGAGCGGCCGGAGCCCGGGGAGGCGCGATGGGCCTGACGGGCGTCAACCACACGAGCTTCACCGTCGCCGACGTGAAAGCGTCGGCCAAGTGGTACTGCGAGAAGCTCGGCTTCGAGGTGATGTCGGACGCCGTCCGTGATCCGGCATATTGCGAGAAGGTGACTGGCATCCCCGGCGCCCATCTGCACATCATTTATGTGAGGGGCGCGGGATATCCGATCGAGCTCATCCAGTACATCGGCGGGGCCGGAGTGAAGATCGACACCGCCACCAACAACGTGGGGAGCGCCCACGTCTGCTTCAACGTGGACGGCCTGCACGCCATGTACGCCGCTCTCAAGCGCCAGGGCGTCCGCTTCATGGCCCCGCCGGTGGACATCAATGACGGGCCGAACAAGGGCGGGCTGGTGGTCTACATGGAGGATCCGGACGGCAACACCCTGGAGCTCATCCAGCCGCCCCGCCGCTGAGCGCCTCATCCCTCCCCTCCGGAGCCTGGAAACGAGTTCCGTGCCTGATTTCCCCCGCAAGCCGGAAGCGGTGTAGCCTGTTTTGGCCGGGACGAGGGCGGCCCCCTCCCCTGTCTGGAGGCTCGTTTTCGGACGTCATTTCCCTGAGGGGCCAGGTGGGTTTCCGAATCAGCCGGAAGACGGGTTTTGCCCTGGCCGCCACGGTCGTCCTGGCCGCGGGGCTGGGGGTTTCCTACGCCCTGATCCGCTCCCGGCCCTCCCCGGCCGTGGTGCGGCCGGCGGCGGAGGGCCGCCTGGTCCGGGCCGTGCGCCTCAAGAAGGAGGAGAAGACGCTGTGGGTCTCGGGCTACGGCACCGTCCGGCCCAAGACCGAAGTGCAGATCGTGCCCGAGGTCTCCGGGAGGCTGATCCAGCGCGCGCCTGGTTTCCGGAGCGGGGGCTTCATCCAGAAGGGGGACCTCCTCTTCGAGGTGGACCCGCGGGACTACGCCCTCGCGGCGGCCCAGCGCCGGGCCCAGATCGCCCAGCTCGAGGCCGACATCCAGCGTCTGCTCCAGGAGGAGAAGAACAACCGAGCCGACCTGACCATCTCTGAGCGCCAGCTTAAGCTGGTCGAGGCGGAGCTGGAGCGCAACCGCCGGCTGCGCCAGCAGGGCGTGGTCTCCGAGGGCCAGTTCGAGACCACCCTCCAGTCCTTCCTCCGCCAGGAGCGCGCCGTCCTCGCGGCCCGCAACGCGCTGGACCTCATCCCCCCGCAGCTGGCCCAGAAGAGGGCCGCCATCCGGGTGTCCCAGGCCCAGCTGGAGGAGGCCCACCTCAGCCTGGAGCGGACGAAGTACCTCGCGCCCTTCGACGGCCGTGTGCGCCAGGTCAAGGCCGAGGTGGGCGATTACCTGCGGGCGGGGCAGTCCATCGGGGCCATTCACGACATGGCGGTGGTGGAGATCCCGGTCTCCGTCCCCGTGGATGACGCCCGCTGGGCCTTCCGGCGGGTGGAGGGGGTCACCC
>JACPCT010000409.1 GCA_016184445.1 Candidatus Tectimicrobiota bacterium
TCGCGCATGAGCTCGGGCATGGGCTTCTTCTGCCCCCATTTGTTGGCCTGGGGGTCGTACTCCAGCACCAGCCCGATGGGCTTCCAGAGGGGCTTGATGCCTCCCATGAGGTAGACCTTCCCGCCCGCCACGGCGCCGAAGACCTCCTCCTCGCCGTCGGGCGCGGGGGCCATCGTCTTCCAGGGGGCCCAGGGCTGGGCGGTGGCCGATCCCGCCGAAAAGCACACACCCAGCACAACCAAAAGGACGACGATTCCGGCATAACAGGCTCTCCGCATGATCCTCTCCTCCTGGCAAGCGCGGCCCGGAAGCCGGGCGCGCGCGCTGCGGCGAGCCCTTCCAAGACCGGACGGCTGTGGGAAACGCTAGGCCCGGAATTCTAGCGCAACCTCCCCGGAAAGCCAATCAACCCGGCGTTGCCGTAACCAGTGATTTTGGGGATAATGGCCCGACCTGCAGAGTTCGGCTGAACCACCCGGTGGGCGCGGCGCTTCCCCCCGTTCAGGGGTCTTCCCTCGGAGAGGGAGAAGGGCCTCCTCCGGCCGGCGCGGGGTGGAGAGGAAGGTCATGGAGTCCGAAAAGAAACTCCCTCCCAGCCGCGCCCTGGCGCTGCTGGAGGTGTGGGTGAGCGCCTTGATCGCCCTCGCCGGGGCGGGGCTCGGCATCGCCATGCCCAGCATGGTTTTGGAGGGGGGAATCCGCGAGGCCCAGGAGTTCATGCGCCTCACCCCCGTCTTCTTCCCCCGGCTGGCGTTCGGTGTGATGGCCGTCCTGGGGCTCGTCCAGCTGGCCCGGGCGATCCGCCGGCTCCCCGGGGCCGCTCCCGCCACGGGAGAAGGCTGGATCAGCAAGTACCAAAACCCCATCGTGGCCGCCGCCTTGATAATCGCTTACGCATACCTGATTCCCTGGCTGGGCTTCAGCGCGGCGGGCTTCGCGGGGATCGCGGCCATCACCGTGGCCATCGGCAGCCGGAGCTGGCGGGAGATCCTGCCGATCGCGCTGCTCTCCCCGCTGGTCATCCGCTTCGTGTTCGAGCGCCTCCTGCTCATCTCGCTCCCGCGCTCCCCCATCGATCTGATCGCGGCGCCGGAGGAGGCATTGATGCAGTTCCTCGTTCGCCTCTTCTTCCTCCGCGTCTGAGGGCCCCGCGATGTTCGACGCCTTTCTCCAAGGCTTTCAATTTATCCTCCGGGTGGACACCTATCTCTACATCATCGCCGGCCTCGCGGCGGGAATGTTCGTGGGGGCGATGCCCGGCCTCACGACCGTCCTGGCCCTGGCGGTCCTCCTCCCCATCTCCTTCAAGGTGGAGCCCATGCTGGGCATCCCCTTCCTGATCGGAATCACCAAGGGAGGGATCTACGGGGGCAGCATCCCCGCCATCCTGGTGGGCATCCCGGGGACGGGGGCCTCCATCGCGACCTGCTTCGACGGCCCGTCCCTCACCCGGAAGGGCCAGGCCCGCAAGGCCCTCGAGATGGCCCTCTACGCCTCGGTGGCGGGGGACGCCCTCTCGGACATCATCACCATCGCCCTCATCGGCTTCTTCGCCGCCCTCGTCCTCCTCATCGGCCCCCCCGAGGTGTTCGCCATCATCTTCCTCTCCCTCGTCCTCATCGCGGGCGTCTCGGGCGAGTCGGGCCTCAAGGGCGCCATCGCCGCCTTCCTGGGCCTGGGGCTCGGCTTCATCGGCACCGACGCCACGACGGGCGCCACCCGGATGACCTTCGGCCTGGAGGCGCTGAGCGGAGGCATCCCCCTCATCCCCCTCATCATCGGGGTGTTCGCGGTGCCCGAGATCCTGGGGGCGGTGGAGTCCAAGGCGCCCCGCTTCGTCTCCGAGCGGGTGGACTTCAGCAGGGTCGGGGAGTGCCTGCGCTGGCACGAGTTCAGGGCCTCGATCCGCACCATCCTCCGCTCGACCGCCATCGGGACCTGGATCGGGGCGGTCCCCGGGGTGGGCCAGGTGGTGGCGGCCTTCGTGGGCTACAGCGCGGCCAAGCGCGCCTCCACCCACCCGGAGACCTTCGGCAAGGGAGACCTGGACGGAATCGCCGGCCCCGAGGCGGCCAACAACGCCGTGAACGGGCCCACCCTGGTCCCCCTCCTCACCCTCGGCATCCCCGGCGACAACACCACCGCCATCATGCTCGGGGCCTTCGTGGCCCACGGAATGCGCCCAGGCCCCCAGATCTTCCAGGAGCAGGGCCCCCTGCTCTACGGCCTGATGATCACCATGGTGCTCTCGAACATCCTCTTCCTCGCGGTGGGCTATATCCTGCTCAAGCCCTTCGCCTACGCCATCCAGATGAAGAAGGCCTACCTCATCCCCCTCATCGTCATCCTGGCCTTCGTGGGGACCCTCTCGACCGGCGACGTCTCGGACCTGGGCATCATGATCGTGGTCGGGCTCGCCGCCTACATCCTCCGCAAGCTGGAGTTCGACCTGGCCCCCCTCGTCATCGCCTTCGTCCTGGCCGAGCCCATCGAGTACAGCCTGAGCCAGTCGCTTCTTTATGCCCGGGGGTCGGTGCTGAGCTACTTCTTCATGGCCCGGCCCATCGCCGGCGCTTTCATGCCCGCCGCAATCTTGTGGATCGCATGGATGTCGGTGCGCGGCCGCCTCCAGCGCGCACCTCGGCCGCCGCCCTGCTCGCGCCCCTCCCGGCGCAGGCGGCCTACCCGGACCGGCCCATCACCCTCGTCCTTCCGGTGAGTGCGGGGGGGAGCCACGACCTCCACGCCCGGGGCATCACGAGCATCATCGGCGACATCCTGGGCCAGCCCATGATCGTGAAGCTCATGCCCGGGGGCGCCGGGATGCAGGGGACGGCCTTCGTCGCCAAGGCCAACCCGGACGGCCACACCATCCTCTTCACCCACAACGGGTTCGACCTCCTGGTCCCCCAGACCCAGAAGGTGACCTTCAACTCGCTCAAGGACTTCAAGTCCGTCGCGCGCGTCAACTACGCCCAGCCCATGTTCGTGACGCACCCGGACGCGCCCTTCAAGACCTTCAAGGAGTTCGTCACGTACGCGAAGAAGAACCCCGGCAAGGTGAACCTCGGCCACAGCGGCGTCTGGGGCGCCCTCTACACCCCGGCGGTGCAGCTCATCAAGGAGACCGGCATCAAGGTGAGCCTCATCCCCCACAAGGGCGGCGGCCCCGTCCTGCAGGCGCTCCTGGCCAAGCAGGACCACATCGGCGGCCTCTTCGCCACCCAGACCCGTCCCCACGCGAAGGCGGGCAAGCTCATCCCCCTCGCCGTGGTCGGCGACACCCGGATCGAGGGCGACCCCGACTTCAAGGGCGTGCCCACGACGGCCGAGCTGGGCTTCAAGAGCGTCTCCTTCACGATGGAGCGGATCTTCATGGCCCCGGCCGGGGTTCCCGCGGACCGGCTGAAGGCCCTCCGGGACGCCTTCGAGAAGCTGATGGGCCACCCCTCCTTCAAGGCCTTCATGAAGAACATCGGCGAGCCCATCCAGTTCATGAAGGGCGAGGAGTACGACAAGCTCCGCCCCGGGCTCTGGGCCGAGTACACCACTCTCATCAAGCTGATGACCGGGAAGAAGTGACCCCGGCCTGAACCGCCGCCCGG
>JACPCT010000410.1 GCA_016184445.1 Candidatus Tectimicrobiota bacterium
CGCTACTGGTCCGCCAAGACCCAGGAGAAGGCCGCCATCTCCTACATGCTCGCCCAGGAGGCCAAGGGGCCCCAGGAGGGCGAGGCCCTGCGCCGGACGGCCCCGGCGCACCCCAAGACGCGGGCCGGCATCCTCGCCCGGCTCGAGCTGGCCGAGAAGCTCCGCGAGGGGGGGCAGCTCCCGGGGGCCGCGCAGGAGTACCGCATCCTCCTCGGAAGCTCCGCCGCCGTCCCCATGGACCAGGAGCTGGCCCAGCGGGGGCTGGCCGCCGTCCTCGAGGCGCAGGGGAAGTGCCCCGAAGCCATCGCCATCTGGCGCGAGATTCTCGGCCGGGGGAGCCTCGTGAGCCAGGAGGACCTCTACCTCGCCATCGCGGGCTGCCAGGAGAAGGCGGGCGGCCCCCAGGAGGCCGCCAAGACCCTCGAGGAATTCAGCCAGAAATTCCCCCGGAGCCCCTTCCTGAACGAGATCTACCGGGAGCGGATGGAGCGCCTCGCTAAGCCCGCCGCGGCGACGCCCGCCCCCCCAGGAAAACCGGCAAAGTAGGGCGCGCCACCCGAACCCGCTTCTCGGCGGGCCCCAGGGGAAGCGCCCGGCCCAGCCAGCAGGTACGCCCAGAAAAACCGCTCCCTCCATGGCGTGCGAACAGCAAGGGAAATAGAATGCACGCCAGGAACGAGAAGTACAGAACGTAGCCCAGAAGCGTCCACGCCGGCGCCGAGACCCACAACAGCGATTGCCAGTTGCGCACGAATACCGGAAGGAAAATGCGCCCCAAGAGCGGGAGGTACAGCAGGCAGAGGAGAAACAACCATACCCGCGCTCTGATCCGAAAGAGCGCCCGGATCCATCGGGGAAGGCGCTTCACCATCATGGCGGGGGGCCTCATCACTCACCGCCCGGTGCTCAGCCCGTACCGTTCCTCCGGCGCGATTGGCGCCCCCGTCCGGATGCCTATCCGGACGGGGAGGACGCCCGCCGGGCCGTCCCCCCGCATGAACACCCACACCCCCACGACAGAGGCCAGGGAGAACAGCTCATCATTCGTCAGGTATATCGTCCCCAGGCCTTGGACCTCCACCTGGAAACCGGCGCTGGCGGCGCGGATGGAAATGTCCCCCGCCGCAACGGGCCGGGTGGTTCCGATCTGGAGCGGGGGCCGTCCTTCGCGTTCCTTGGTCTCGAGCAGCATGGAGCTACCTCCTCGGACTGCCAGGCAGCGGCGGCGGATCAGAACCCGCCTCAAACCTCCTCTGGAGACTTCTAGAACCGCCCCCAGGGCCTTTCGGCGGCGTAGCGGTAGCGCTTGCTCACGAGTTCCTCCTGGAGCGCATCCGTGTCCTTGCCGGCGATCCGGGTGACAACCGCGGCCGGCACGTACATCGTGAAGCCCGTGGCGAGGTAGAACCAGGAGGCGGGGCGGACGATGAGCACGTCATAGGCCACGTCCTCCGCCTTGCCTGGCGAGGCGCCGCCGGGGTCGGCGGCGGTAAGCGATGCGGCACTCACGAGGGCGGCAGCAACGAGAAGCGAGAGAACCATCTTCCTCATGTCGATCTTCCCTATCGGCGGCGAGGGGCGGAGCGCGTTTCGTCTCCCTCGCACCATTGGAAACAAACAGCGCCGAAAAAGATTCACGAGACGCTACCGGAGGCGGTAGCCCGGGAGGCCGGGGCCACGGGTCCGGCCGAGGGTGCGGGCGGCGGCCCCGATGTTCCGTGGGGGCCCGTACATTCGGCGAAAATGATGATAAGATATGTTATGTTAAATCATGCGGACGCCTGGGTATGTCCCCGCCCCAAGGCTTCTAGGACCCTCTCCCCCCTGCTTCTCCCGCCGGCCGCCCTTCCCAGCGGCCCTTTTTGCCCGATCCGGAACCTGCGCGAATTTGAGGTAAG
Organism: Candidatus Tectimicrobiota bacterium; assembly: GCA_016184445.1. Taxonomy (GTDB): domain Bacteria; phylum UBA8248; class UBA8248; order UBA8248; family UBA8248; genus 2-12-FULL-69-37. Next base: position 1,899 of record JACPCT010000410.1, read on the forward strand.
AGGATCGCGGGCCGGAGGGCGTATCTTGCCCGCGGGCGGGCCTGCGCGCCCGGGCATCGTGCCCCGTTCGTCCGTAGGGGCGACCGGCCAGCCGCCCCTACAGGGGCGTCGGCGGGAACGCCGGGGTTGCGGCGGGCGTCGCGGTTAGTCACGGATGAGGGAAAAGATGCCCCAAAACACCCGCGCGGTGGCCGGGCCAGCAGCGGATGCTCTCGGGCAAATGCGGATTCTGATCGTGTCTGGGGTTGTCCGGGGTATTCCGGGATATTCCGGGGGGAAAAATGCGCGGGCCGGGAGGGCGCAGATAGCAGCGCTGGGGAAATGAAAATTCCACGGATGTTGCGGCCCTTGAGGGATATTGCGGGGTATTGCGGCCAGAAAAAAAGTCGAGGAGCGAGCGCGGCCTTAGCCGGCTCCCTCGGGCCACTTGCCGTAGTGGCGGCCGTAGCCGGGCTCGACCCGCTTCATGCCGGAGTAGATCTCGAGCTTGTGGCCGTCCGGGTCGGTGAAATAGAACTTCCACCCAGGACTCTGCTTCTGCCGGACCGGGGGGATGAGGATCTTCGCCCCCTTCCGGGCCAGGAACTCGTGGGCCGCGTGGAGGGCCTCGATGCTCTCCACCTCGAAGGCCATCTGCTGGAGGGTGCCCTTCCCGGCGTAGGGCATCGGCTCGCCCGCCTGCTCCGGGGGGAGCTGGATGAGGACGAGGTTGTGGTGCTCGGCCGAGCAGCGCAGCCACGGATGGAGCGGTCCAGGTCCCGAACCCAGAGCCCGACGTGCGAGAGGGAGCCGGCCTTCACCATGGCGGGGCCTCAGTAGGGGAGCCGGTGGGAGGAGCTGAAGAGCTCGATCTTGTTCCCGTCGGGGTCCGCGAAGTAGAACTGGAGGCCCTTGCTCACCCGCTGGCGCCGGGGCGGGTTGAGGATCCGGACCCCGGCCGCCCGGAGGCGCTCGTGGGCCGCCTCGACCTCCGCCTCCGAGGCCAGGCGGAAGGCGACCTGCTGGAGGCTGCCCGGCCGGCCCGTCTCCCCCGCCGCCAGCGCCTCGGGGGGCAGCTGGACGAGGACCACCTCGTGGTGCAGGTCGTCGTAGCGGAGCCAGCAGATGCCGTGGGGGGCGGCGGGCTCCTGGGTGTTGCCGGCGGGCAGGTAGTCCGAGAGCTTGAGGCCCAGGACCTCCTGGTACCAGCGGAGGGACCTATCCATGTCGCGCACGTAGATGCCCACATGGGCGAGCTTGACCCGGATGGCTCTTTCGGCCGTCGGCATCCGCGCGTCCTCCGCGGTTCGGCGATGGATGGCCCTTCATACCAGAGGGGATGCCGCGCGGCAACCGTCGCGTTAGGGCCATTGCGCGCGCCGGCCGTCTGGGAGAAGATCAGGGGGCCTGCCCCGCCCGCCGCCGGACGCTCGCAACATCAATCTTCCTTGGATTCAACCCCCGGGAGAAAAGCACACAGGATGGAGGTCAGGGCCGACATGAAAAATACCTGGAAATCCAGAAAAATTCCAAACCATATAATTTTCATCTGAGATAAAATATCAGATCTATTTTCTTTAATATTTTACATGAGGAGCGATGAAGATGCCCTCCAAGCCCCTCGAAATTCGTGGCAGCCCCGTGGACGGGGGCGCCCTGCGCCAAATCCAGGTCTGCCTCTCGGACGAGGAGGCCGCGGCGGGCGCCCTCTGCGCCGACCACCACCTCGGCTACTCCATGCCCATCGGGGGGGTCGTCGCCTACCGGGGGGCCATCAGCCCGAGCGGGGTGGGCTACGACATCGCCTGCGGCAACAAGGCGGTCAAGACCAGCCTCCTCGCGGAGGACGTGCGCCCCGACATCGCCGGGGTCATGGACACCATCTTCCACACCCTCGAGTTCGGGATGGGCCGCCGGAACCCCGACCCGGTGGACCACGAGCTCTTCGGCGACCCGGCCTGGCGGGACGTGGAAGTAATCGGCTCCCTCAAGGACCTCGCCGCCTCCCAGCTCGGAACCATCGGCGCCGGGAACCACTACGTGGACCTCTTCGCGGACGAGGAGGGGGCGCTCTGGATCGGGGTCCACTTCGGCTCGCGCGGCTTCGGCCACAAGACCTGCACGGGCTTCCTCAACCTCGCCAAGGGCCGGGCCTTCTCGGCCCGCCCGGGGGGCGAGAACATGCACGCCCCGGCCACCCTCTTCTCCCTTGCCTCCCCCCTGGGCCAGGACTACTACGCCGCCATGAAGCTGGCCGGGCGCTACGCCTACGCGGGCCGGGACTACATCTGTCAAAGGGTGCTCGAAATCCTCGGCGCGCGGGCCGTCGAGGAGGTCCACAACCACCACAACTTCGCCTGGCAGGAAGAGCACGGGGGCGAGAAGCTCATCGTCGTCCGCAAGGGGGCCACCCCCGCCTGGCCGGGCCAGCGGTGCTTCATCGGAACCTCGAAGAAGTCCTGGGCCACCACGCCGACGCCCTGAAGATCCTCCACCGCCTCCAGCCCATGGGCGTGGCCATGGCGGGGCCCGAGACCCGGGACGACTACTGGGACTGAGGCGAATTCTCTCGGCTCATGTTGTGCTGCTACTTTTCTCCAAAGGGAAAACCACGTTGCTGCATTTGCCGCTGGAGTTGACGCATCCTCTCACCCATCCGGCGCTCATTCGCACGCATCCAGGCATCCGTGTAGCGGTCCACCACATAGGGCATAGCCAGTTCCGCGAAAAGCAGAAGAACCAGACATGCGACCACTGATGCGACAGCCGCTCCGGCAGCCACGTAAGCCATTGTTCTTCCGAATGGAGGCAGGTTCATCCGCATCCCCCTTTCCCACGCACGGCCGGAAAACAACCTTACCGTATGTGGGCAACCCCTTCCTTTTTCGCCGCCTCGCTCCGGCCCCGGCCGTCCACCTCGAAGCCCAGGTCCTTGATCATGCGGTGGGCCTCGGCGGCGCCCTGGCCGGGGGTGGTGAGGTAGCCCTCGACGAAGATGGAGTTGGCCGGGTAGAGGGCGAGGGGCTGGAGGCCGCGGAGTTGGACCTCCCTGCCCCCGGCCACCCGGATCTCCGAGGCGGGGTTGTAGAAGCGCATCAGGCACAGCAGCCGCAGGCAGCGCCGGGGGCCCAGGTGGGCGAGCCGCTCCAGCGGGGTGCCCGGGATGGGGTGGAGGAAGTTGACGGGGACGGACTCGGGTGCGAGCTCGCGGAGGGCCTCGCAGACGTCAAGGATGTCTCCCTCCCCTTCCCCCTGGCCGAAGATCACGCCGGAGCAGAGCTCCAGCCCGGCCGAGCGGCCGGCGGCAAGGGTCTCCAGCCGGTCGGTGTAGGTGTGGGTGGAGCAGATGCGCCCGTAAAAGCCCTCGCTCGTGTTGAGGTTGTGGTTTAGCCGCTCCACTCCCGCCGCCTTCAGGCGCCGGGCTTTGGCCCCGTCCAGGAGGCCCAGGGAACAGCAGATGGAGAGGCCGTGCCGGGCCCTGATGAGGCCCACGGCCGCGCAGAGGCGGTCGATCTCATGGTCGGCCGGCCCCCGGCCGCTCATGACGATGCAGTAGCGGCGGGAGCCCGCCTCGGCCGCCCGGGCCGCGCCTTGGAGAAGCGCCTCCTCGTCCACCAGGCCGTAGCGGGGGACTGCGGCCTCCGAGACCGCCGACTGGGAGCAGTAGGCGCAGTCCTCGGGGCAGAGGCCGCTCTTCGCGTTGATGAGGTAGTGGATCTGGACGGCCTTGCCCCAGTGGCGGCGCCGGACCCGGAAGGCGGCGTCGAGGAGGGCGAGCAGATCCTCCTCGGGCGAGGCCAGGACGGCCCTCCCCTCCTCCCGGGCGATGCGCCCGCCCGCGAGCACCCGGTCCGCCAGCTCCTGGTAGTTCATCCGCCCTTCCCTCGCGCGCAGGCCTGTCCCCAGGGACGCCCATCACCATACGTGGGGGGGCTCTCCCTGGCAACACGGGCGCGGGATTTCTCCATAGGGAGGGGGATGAATGTGGTTTGCCGCCGGGCTGGTCCTGTGATTCCATGGGGCCTGGAAACGGCCATCCGGTGCCGCCTCCCGGCGCCCCGCTTCAGCCCATCGAAAGGAAGGCCATGCAAGGCTAGGAAAACCTCCGCGCCGAGCTGGAGGACGCCCTCGAAGGGGAGGTCCGCTTCGACCC
>JACPCT010000417.1 GCA_016184445.1 Candidatus Tectimicrobiota bacterium
CAGCGAGGCCATCAATTACAGCTTCGTCAGCTCGGCCGGGCTCGCAAGGCTCGGCATGGGGGAGGGGGCGGTGCCCCTGCGGAACCCCCTCAGCGCCGATATGGACGTCCTGCGCACCACCCTGCTCGCGGGACTCCTCGGCAGCGCCGCCCTGAACCTGAACCGGGGGGTGGAGGAAGTGCGCCTTTTCGAGATCGGGCGAACCTTCCATCCCGCGATTCCCCCTCGCGGCCAACCCGCTGAAATGACGCGCTTGGCGGCCATCCAGACCGAGGGGGGCCCGCCCGCCCTCTGGCCGGCGGGGACCGCGCCGGGGGGGGAGCAGCCCCTCCCCCGGGCGGTGTTCGAGCTCAAGGGGGCGGTGGAGCGCCTGGGAGTCCTCCTTGGGCTCCCGTGGCTCGCCTTCGAGCCCGGGGCCGAAGGAGGGGCCTTCGACCCGGCGGCCTCCGCCCGCATCCGGGTGAGGGGGGCCGAGGGGGGTGTCATCGGCGCCATCAGGCGCGAGGTATTGGAGGCCTGGGGGCTGCGCCAGGGGGCGGCCGCCTTTGAGCTGGACCTGGGCGTCCTCCTGGCCCAGGAGCGCCCGCCCCGGCGCTTCGAGGCCCTGCCGCGCTTCCCGGCCAACCTGCGGGACCTGGCGGTGGTGGTGCCGGAGGGGGTCGCGCACCGGGAGGTCGAGGCCATGATCCGGGAGGCGGCGGGGGAACTGCTCGAATCCTCGGCGCTCTTCGACGTTTACCGCAGCGCGGCGCTCGCCCGGGCGGGGGAGAAGAGCCTGGCCTACTCCCTCGTTTTCCGCCACCCGGAGCGGACCTTGACCGACGCCGAGGTGAACCGGGCCTTCGGCGCCATCGTCGAGCGGCTGGCCCGGGGCATGGGGGCCCGGCTCCGCGCCTGATCGCTTTTCTTGACACCCCCCGCCCCCGCCTCTAGAATGGCCGCCGTCCCTTGAGAGAAGCGGCCATTCCCGCCCGATGGGAAGCCAATCCGGATGGTGATCGACAAGCTGGATGCCCTGGAAGCGGCTCTCCAAAAGGTGCTGGAGGAGCTCACCGAGCTGCGGCGGTCCCGGCAGGAGTTGGAGGCCGAGTTGAACCGGGTCCAGTCCGCCAGCCGCGAGGCCGTCGAGACGGCCCGGGCGCGCGAGCAGGAGGCGGGGAAGCTGCGGGAGGAGAACAGCCGGCTGCTCCAGGAGCACGCTGAGGTGCGCTCGCGGGTCGAGCGCATCCTCCACCACCTGCCCGCCGCCTGATGGCGGACCCCCTCATGCCCGCCGGGGAGGGCGGAGGATTGGAGCCCAACAAGGTGATCTCGGTGGAGATCTTCGGGCAGCAGCTCCATCTCAAGAGCGCCGCCGATCCGGCCTACACCGCCCAGCTGGCCGAGTACGTGGACAGCCAGATCCGCAAGGTCTCCCGCCAGAGCAACGACCCCCTCAAGGTGGTCCTCCTGGCCTCGATGAACATCGCCAACGAGCTTCACGAGGAGCGGAAAAAGCAGGAGGAGAGCGCCGAGATACTGGAGCGGCGGGCCGATTCCCTCCTCCAGAAGATCGAACGCTCCTTTTAGGCCTCCCCGGCCGGCCCCCCTTCCGGTATACCCATCCTCCCCTGTTTGGTGCGATAATGGCCGCTGGCCTAAGGGCTCGGTTTGGCCCTGCGGTGTACGAGATGAAGGAAGGCTATTTGACCCAGTAACGATACCTCGGGGGCCCTACCCTGCGGTGGTGAGCCTATCTCTCTGGAGATAACGGCCTGAAGCCGCACTTCTTGGGCGCCCACCTGGCGAAAGCTGGGTTCAAAGCCACCTTCACACGGCACTCGCGGGGCCTTTTGAATACGTTCCGCTCACGCGGAGGCGGAGGGTGGAGGGCGCTCGCGCGAAACGGGGATGGCGTCTCCGGATGGGGCAGCTCCGGGAGGCGCTGCCCCGCGAGCGCTACGCCGGCCTGAGCCGCCTGCTCTGCCGCAGGCTGGAGGCGTTGCTCTCCCTCCTGGGCCTGCGGCGGGTGGCGGTCTACGCCGCCGTCCGGAGGGAGGCGGATCTCTCGGGCCTCTGGGAGCCGGGAGGGATGGGAAGGCGCTACTTCTTCCCCCGCGTGGCGGGGGAGGAGCTCGTCTTTCACGAGGTGGAGAAGCCCTCGCGGGACCTCCGCCCGGGGGAGTTCGGCATCCCCGCCCCCGATCCCGTGACCCCTGCGGCCGATGCGGGCGAGATGGACGCCGTCCTGGCGCCCGGGCTCGCGTTCGACTTGGCGGGCGGCCGGGTCGGCTCAGGGCGGGGTTTCTACGATCGATGGGCGGCCTCCCTGCGAGAAAGGGGTCCGCTGCTGGTAGGCGTGGGTTTCTCTTTTCAGCTCGTCCGGGACGGGCGCCTGCCCTGGTCCCCGGGGGACCGGCGGGTGGACTGGGTGGTCACTGATCGGGAGGCGGTGCGCTGCCTCCCGTGTAGATACGCCCCAGGAGGCGAAGAATGAGCGCGACACTATGGCTTGAGATCCTCGCCGCGGCCGTCGGGGCCGGGGTGGGGGCGCTGGTTGTCATGACGGTGCTGCGCAAGCGCGCTGGCGAGGTTCTGGTGCGCGAGCGCGAGGAGTTCGAGGAA
>JACPCT010000418.1 GCA_016184445.1 Candidatus Tectimicrobiota bacterium
GGCGAGGTGCAGGTGCTCCGCCACGTGGCCTGCCACGACGTGGGCCGGGCCCTCAACCCCGTCAGCGTCGAGGGCCAGTTCGAGGGCGGGGCCGTCATGGGCATCGGCTACGCCCTGCACGAGGAGGTCACGATGCGGGAGGGCGTCTGCCGCTCCCAGAGCTTCCACGAGTACCTCATCCCCACCTCCTCCGACATCGGGGACTTCCGCTCCATCGTCCTCGAGTGCGGGGAGGGGGAGGGCCCCTGGGGGGCGCGGGGGGTGGGGGAGCCCCCCTGCAACAACGCCCCGGCCGCCGTGGCCTTGGCTGTCGGGGACGCGGTGGGGACGCGCCTCCTCGACCTCCCCGTCACCCCCGAGCGCGTCGCCCGGGCGGCGATGGAGGTCAAGAAGAACGGCGGGAACGGGCGGGCGGCGTGAGGGGGAAGAAACGGATATCGAGACAAATCCTCCGTAGGGGCGAGGCATGCCTCGCCCCTACGAACCTGTCATCCACGTAAATCTGTAGGGGCGACCGGCTGGTCGCCCCTACTTTTTTCCGTGCCTACGTTTGATACGCCCGCGTCACCGGCCGGCTCGCGCCGTTCCAGCCGTGCATGACGGCGCTGATGGGCCCCGGGACGCCCCCCGCCACGAGGATGACGAGATCCCCCGGGTCCTTCATGGTGGGGACAAAGAAGGCGGCGTCCGCGAGATCGACCTTCATCGGCAGCGCGCTGATGCGGTCCGCGTGCCAGCCCCCGCCGCGCTTGAGCTGGCCGAGGGTGCGCCCGGCGTTCCGGCAGAGCCAGCCGCGCACGTCCTCCCGGCTCCACCCCGCCCGCTGGAAGATGCGCCCGTGCTCGGGGCTCACGGCCACCACCATGTCGGTCTTGCGCAGCGCGTTCATCCCCCCGAGGTGGGCCATGGCGTCGGCGACGGCGGCGAGAATCCCCTCGGGCTCGCGGCTCGTGTCGTCGAAGACGAGCTTGGGATTCTCGCAGGCGACGACGGTGACGGCGTCCTGACCGGGCCTCAAGCCCCGCGAGGCCGAGAGGGGCTCCCAGGGGCTCTCCTCCTCGTTCTCCCGGATGCAGTAGGTGAAGCGCGAGGGCTGGGAGAAGGTGGTCATCGAGACGACGCCCGGGATGCCGGCGCCCAGGTTCAGGAGGATGAGCCGCAGCGCCCGGCCGATGGTCGCGTTCGCCCGGAAGCAGGGGCCGAAGCAGCCGCTCCCGCCGTGGAGGCCGATCTCCTTGCCGTAGGGGCCGTTCACGATCAGCAGCGGGGCGCAGCTGTGCATGGTGGCCTGGATGCCGTTCAGGGCGAACTCCTCGGCGAGGATCGCCTCCAGCCCCGCCAGCACCACCGGGAGGTACCCGGGCTTGCAGCCCGCCATGACGGCGTGGACGGCGGCGTCCCGCACCGTGCACTCCCCCATCGCGGGGGGGATGAGGCCGATCGGCTCGCCCGGGCCGCGCCTCGTCCCGGCCAGCATGCGCCCGATCCGCTCCTCGGTCGGGGTCACCACCGGGAGCCCATCCGACCAGGGCTTCTCGAAGAAAAACTCGAACTCGTCCAGGGGCTCGGTCATGCGATCCCTCCGGTCAGATCGTGCCAGCGGGGAAACCCGTAGGGGCGGCCCCCCGTGGCCGCCCTCGGTCTTGGGCAGGCACAGGGGCCTGCCCCTACGCACTCCTCGCCCCGTCCCCTACGCCCCATACCTCCCGTGCACCGCCCGGCTCCCCCCGCTCCAGCCGTGGAAGACCCCCGTGCAGGAGCCCCAGCCCCCGGCCACGATGAGGTGGAGGTCGGAGGGGTCCTTGATGGCGGGGACGAAGCAGCCGTCGTCCTCCGGGTCCACCCGGATGGGGAGGGCCAGCGCCCGCTCCCTGCGCCAGTTGCCGCCCCGCTTCAAGTCCCCCACCGTCCGCCCCGCCAGCGCGCGGAGCTTCGCGTGCACATCGGCGCGGCCCATGCCCCCCTTGGCGCAGACCTCCGCGTGCTGGGGCCCCATGGCCACCACCATGTCGGAGCGGGCGTGCATGTTCCAGGAGCCGAGGCCGGTCATGGCGTCCGCGATCCCGGCCAGCAGGCGCGGGGGCTCCGCGCTCGTGTCGTCGAAGTGGAGGCGGGGGCCCTCCACCATGGCGCAGGTGATCACGTCCTCCCCCGGACCGTAGCCCCTGGAGGCGGCCAGGCTCTCCCAGGGGCTCTTCTCCAGGTTCTCGGTCACGCAGGCGGTGTAGCGGAGCGGGCTCCCCAGGACGGTCATGGAGGAGACCCCGGGGACCCCGCCCCCCAGGTTCATGAGCATCAAGCGGATGGCCCGGCCGATGGCCGCGTTCGCGCGGAAGCCCGGGCCGAAGCAGCCGTTCCCGCCGTGGATGCCGATCTGTTTCGCGCGGGGGCCGTTCACGATCATGAGGGGGGCCACCCCGTGCATGGTGCCCTGCACCCCGTTCAGGTTGAACTCCTCCCGCAGCATGAGGGCGAGGCCCCCGAGGACGACGGGGAGGTACTCCGGCTTGCAGCCCGCCATGACGGCGTGGGCCGCCACCGCGCGCACGCTGGCCTCCTCCATCGCGGGGGGGACGCTCCCGATCACCTCGCCGGGATCG
>JACPCT010000419.1 GCA_016184445.1 Candidatus Tectimicrobiota bacterium
TGGGGCGGCTGGATTTCCTGATCAACGCCGCCGGAATCTGTCCTCGCCTTTCCCCGATGGAGACTTCGGCCGAGGAGTTCCACCGCACCTTGATGGTCAACGTCTGCGGCACGTTTCATCTCTGCGCGGCGGCTTTTCCCCATCTGAGCGATGGGAAAGTCCGTCAGGCGGGGGGAGGAAGCGTTGTCAACTTCGGCTCCGTCGCGGGCCTGCGCGCGCGGCCGAACCTTCTCGCCTATGCGGCTTCCAAGGCGGCTGTTCACAACCTCACCCAATCTCTGGCGGTGGATTGGGCCCGGCACGGCATACGGGTGAACGCTGTCATCCCGGGACAGTTCGACACGGGCATGGCGGCTCCTCTAATGAATGATCCGGAGGCGTTGGCGGCCTTCGTCAAACGCATCCCAGCCGGACGCATGGGCCAGCCCGGCGAAATTGCGTCCCTGGTTGTCTTTCTCTGCTCTTCGGCTTCTTCTTATATGACCGGGGCCCTCGTCGTCGCCGATGGCGGCCTGACGCTTCAATAAGAAACCTGGGAGACTGCATGAGCGCGGGCTACCGCATTGGAGTCGACGTCGGAGGCACGTTCACCGACCTGATTGTGGCCGATGGAGAAGGAAGGCTTCTATGCTTGGCCAAGGCATCCTCACAGCCGCGCTTTCCCGAGCGGGGGGTCCTGGACACCCTTGAGCGCGCCGCAGGCCAAATGAGCGTCGGGGTGGTAGAATTGCTCGGCGCGTGCGCCCGCTTCGTTCACGGCACCACGGTGGCGACCAACGCCCTTCTGACACGCCGTGGAGCGAAGGTGGGCCTCCTGACCACCAGGGGGTTCCGCGACTCCCTCTCTTTCCGGCGCGGGTTCCGCGAAGAAGTCTGGGACCACCGGGCCTCGAATCCGCCCGTTCTGGTCCCCCGTCACCTGCGGCTGCAGGTGAGCGGGCGCATCGACCGGGACAGCAAGGAGGCCTTCCCGCTCGTTGCGGATGACGTGCGGGCGGCTGCGGATGTTTTTGCCCGCGAGGGAGTGGAAGCAGTTGCTATCTGCTTTTTCAACGCCTACCTCAACGGCGTACATGAGGGGCAGGCCGGCGCTCTGATGGAGGAGCTACTCCCGGGCGTGCCTGTGGTGCTTTCCTCTCGTGTGGCACCCATCATGGGCGAATACGAGCGTGCTTCTACGGTGGCAGTGAACGCCTACCTCGGCCCGATCCTTTTGGAATATTTGACTCGCCTGGAAGACGCCCTGCGCGGTCACGGCTACGGGGGCCCCCTGCTGCTGGTCCAGAGCAACGGCGGGGTGGCCACCGTGGCACACAGCCGCTCTCATCCTGCGACGTTGGTCCTCTCGGGGCCGGCGGCGGGGGTGGCGGCAGGGCGGATCTACGGCGGGCTGTGCGGAGCGGAAGACGCCGTGTTCTTCGATATGGGGGGAACGAGCTGCGACGTCACCGTCCTGCACAAGGGGCAGCCGGGGATGGTGGATCAATCTGCCGTAGGGGGATACCACGTTTCCCTTCCCGCTGTGGAGGTCCACACCATCGGCACCGGTGGGGGGACCATCGCTTGGGTGGATGCGGGCGGAGGGCTGCGCGTGGGCCCGGCGAGCGCCGGCGCGGAGCCCGGCCCGGCGAGCTACGGCAAGAAGGGAGAGCAGCCCACCGTCACCGACGCCCATCTCATTCTCGGCCGCCTCGGTCCGCGTGGCCTGCTGGACGGGGAGATCCCCCTCTCCCTAGAGAGTGCCAAAAAGGCCTTCCGAGGGGTGGCAGAGGCGCTTGGCCTGGGGGTAGAGGATGCCGCAGCCGGGGTGGTTCGGCTGGCCAGCCGTCAGATGGCCGGAGCCGTCCAGACGATCTGCGCTCGCCATGGGGCCGACCCCCGCCGCATGGCCCTGGTGGCCGGGGGAGGAGCAGGGGGGCTTTCCGCCTCCGCCGTGGCCCGCATCTGCGGGATGCCCCGTGTGATTGTCCCTAGGGAGGCGGCGGCTTCTTGTGCCGTGGGAATGGTGGGCGGCGCCGTGCGCTATGACCGTTTGCGCAGCCGCCGTCTCCGGACACAGGAGGTCAGCGACACCCGCCTCAGGCAAGAGTTGGACGGCCTGCTCGCCGAGATTCAGGCGGAAATCACCCAAGCCGGTGAGAGTCCAGAGAGATTCACGTTCATCTCTTCGGTGGACATGCGGTATCCGGGCCAGTCGTGGCACCTGATGGTGGACGCCGGATGTCCCCCCTCAGCGAAGCATCTCACCGAGCGCTTCCACACCCTCCATGAATCCACCTATGGTCATCACCGGCCCGGAGAGCCGGTGGAGATCACCGGCTTCCGCATCCGGGCCGAGGAGCCTGTGGAACCTCTCTGCCTGGAGGGCCCTGCGGCAGGGAGCGCCAAGCCTGTGCCCAGGGGCGTCGGGCGACTGGGGTTAGAGAGGTCGAGGACGACCAGCCGCTGCCCTTCGATGATGTAGGCGTGGTTTCCTCTCACCGCTAAGAGAAGGATGCTGCCACCGAACCTGCTCAGGACCTCGGGGGTATCGGACTGCCGGACTGTTGCACCCTCAGCCACGCCTGGGACCAGCCCCGTTTTGCCCGCCAGCGCGGTTGGATGTGGTGGCCCGGGAGATGGGAATCATCATGCAGCGCACAGCGCGCTCGACCATCTTCAGCGAGGCGCACGATTTCTCCTGCTTCATCACGGACCCCGAGGGCCGGCTCGTCTCCCAGGCGGACGG
>JACPCT010000420.1 GCA_016184445.1 Candidatus Tectimicrobiota bacterium
GCCGTCGGCGCCCGCGCCCGGGTGGTCGCCATCGGAGGGTTTTCGTCGCGCTCGGCCGCGCGGCTGGGTGGGTTCTGCATCCTGCCCGGCGCAGTGATCGAGCTCCTTCAGCGCAAGCCCGCCTTCGTCGTGAGAGTGGAGGAGGCCACCGTCGCCCTCGAATCGAGGCTGGCGGAAGGCATCTGGGTCCAGTCATTCTCGTCCGGCGAGGAAACCCTCCCGGCGATCTCCAAGCGATAGGAGCGTGCCTGGCGCCATGAACATCGAAGCGAACCGCAAGGGGGAAGCGCCCCGGCCCGGCGCCGTCCTGCTGGGGGTCGGATTCGTCGCCGGCGGGAGGCCGGTGATCGAGTCGAGCGAGCTCTTCGGTGGCGCCTCCTCCCTCGTCATCCGCCACGAGGGGACTGAGTACTGCCTGGAGCGGACCCGGAGCGGAAAGCTGCTCCTGAAGAAATAGCCGAGGTCCCGGCCCGCGGGGAGGCCGGGTCTTCATCCAGCGCGATTCCCAGCCAGCCCGGGCGGCCTACGCTGCCGGGCCAGCGGCGGAGGAGGCAACCCCACATCGGGCACCTCAACCCGGACACGAAGGAGAAGCGCGTCATGCAAAAGTGGGTGTCTCCGCCTGTTGCGGCCCTTTTGTTCCTGCTGCTGAGCTGCGCCGCGTTCTGGTCCGCCACCGCGGAGGCGGCGGGAGCCGTGAACCTCTACTCCTACCGCCAGCCCTTCCTCATCAAGCCCATCCTGGACGAGTTCACCCGGAGGACCGGCATCAAGGTCAACGTCGTCTTCGCCGACAAGGGGGTGATCGAGCGGATCAAGGCCACCCCCGGGGCGGCCGACGCGATCCTCACCGAGGACTTCGGGCGCCTCCACGACCTCGAGGAGGCCAAGGTGCTCGAGCCCGTCCGCTCGAAGGTACTGGAGGCGAACCTCCCCTCCCAGTACCGCCACCCCGGGGGCCTCTGGTACGGCCTCACCCTCCGCGGGCGGATCATCTGGGTGAGCAAGGACCGGGTGAAACCCGGCGAGATCGCCACCTACGAGGACCTGACCCACCCCAAGTGGAAGGGGCGCGTCTGCACCCGCTCGGGCAAGCACGTCTACAACCTCTTCCTCATTGCCTCGGTCATCGCCCACAAGGGCGAGCCCGCCGCCAAGCGATGGCTCGAGGGCCTGAAGGCCAACCTGGCCCAGAAGCCCCAGGGCAACGACCGCTCCCAGGCCAAGGCCATCCTGGCCGGCCAGTGCGACGTGGCCGTCTCGAACACCTACTACGTGGGCAAGATGCTCACCGAGAAGAAGAACCCCGAGCAGAAGCAGTGGGCCGCCGCCATCCGCCTGGTCTTCCCCAATCAGAAGGACCGCGGGACCCACGTGAACGTGAGCGGCGCGGGCGTCCTCAAGGGAGCGAAGAACAAGGCGAACGCCGTCGCGCTCATCGAGTTCCTGGGCGGGGACTTCGCCCAGAAGCTCTACGCCGAGCAGAACTTCGAGTACCCGGTCAAGCCGGGCGCCCCGGTCAGCCCGCTGGTGAAGTCCTGGGGCGATTTCAAGGCCGACGCCATCAGCCTGGCGAAGGTGGGCCGCTACAAGGCGGCCGCCTCCAAGCTGGTGGATCAGGTCAACTTCGACGGAGCGGCCCCTCGGAACTGAGCGGCACGCGCGGGGCGCGGGGGCAGGCCCTCCCTCCCCGCGCCCCGCGCGAGTCTCCGCCCGGCGGGCGCCCCGTGGCGACGGATGAGGAATGACGGCCCTCGCAGAACCCCTCCGCGTCACCGTCCGGGAGCGCCTCCGCCGGGGGCTCCGCCTTGACGTCTGGGCGGGCGGCGTCGCCCTCATCGCGGCCGTCGTCGCCGCCCCCCTCCTCGCGGTCCTCTACCTCGCCCTCACCCCCAGCCAGGGGATCTGGGGGCACCTCGTCTCGACCGTGCTCCTCCGCTACGTGCGCACCACCCTGGGGCTGATGCTGGGGGTGGGGCTGGGGACGTTCTTCATCGGCACCGCCACCGCCTGGCTGGTGAGCCTCTGCCAGTTCCCCGGGCGGAGGACCTTCGAGTGGGCACTCCTGCTGCCCCTGGCCATGCCTGCTTACATCATCGCCTACGTGTACACTGACCTCCTGGAATTCGCCGGGCCGGTGCAGACCCTCCTGCGCGGCGCCTTCGGCTGGACGTCCGGCCGGGACTACTGGTTCCCCGAGATCCGCTCCCTGGGCGGGGCCGTCGCGATGATGACCCTCGTCCTCTACCCCTATGTCTACCTCCTGGCCCGCACCGCCTTCGCCGAGCAGTCCCTGAGCCTCCTCGAGGCGAGCCGCACCCTGGGCCGGGGCCCTTGGCGGAGCTTCCGCTCGGTGGCCCTCCCCCTGGCCCGCCCGGCCATCGTGGTGGGGGTGAGCCTGGCTCTCATGGAGGCCTTGAACGACTTCGGCACGGTGGACTTCTTCGCCGTCCAGACCTTCACCCTGGGCATCTTCGACGTGTGGCTGAACATGAACAGCGCCCCGGGGGCGGCCCAGCTAGCCGCGGTAGCCCTCGCCTTCGTGCTGGCCCTGATCGGGGCCGAGCGCTGGGCCCGGCGCGACCAACGCTA
>JACPCT010000421.1 GCA_016184445.1 Candidatus Tectimicrobiota bacterium
ACTTGTGGCGTCGGCGCCTGCCAGCGCACCGTGCAGAACTGCGTGGGCGGCGTCTCCCAGTCCTGCACCAGCGGCGCTCCGGGCACCGAGAGCTGCAACAACATCGACGACGACTGCGACAGCTCCACCGACGAAGGCCTGGGAGTCAGCACGTGCGGGGTGGGCGCCTGCGGCTCGTGCACCGTCCTCGTGGACGGCCATCCCATCAGTTCCTGCCTCAAGCTGGCGGCGACCCTGCCCGATGGTTGCGCGATCACGACTGTGGAAGGCCTCGCCGCGGGAGAGAGGCTGGATCCCGTGCAGGAGGCTTTCTTGGAGGTGGGTGCCTTTCAGTGCGCCTTCTGTACCTCGGGCATGCTGCTTGCCGTGAAAGCTCTCCTCGCAGCCAACCCCCGGCCCACCGAGGAGGAGGCGCGGGCCTACTTGAACGGGAACTACTGCCGGTGCGGCGCGCACCCGGAGATTCTCCAGGCGGTCCAGGCGCTGGCTGGGAGGGGGGCCTAGGACCTCCCCGGCCCCGGCTGCTTGGGCCGCGGCGGCGTTTTGGAAGGAGGACCGGATTTGTGTAGAATTCAAGCATCTGCACCCTGGGCTGCGCCGGAGGAGAACAAGGGGGCGTCCCCCGCCGGGATCGGGTGAGAGTCTCCTCTCGTTCCATCTGAGACGGTGCGCACGCCGGGGCACTGGCCCCCCGGAAGATAGGAGGAGCGTCCATGAAGAGGTTAGTCGTCGCTGCGTTTGTCTGTTGCTTTCTGTTGGCGTCCGGAAAGCTGCTCTCCTTTGCCACGGCGAGCCTGGGTGGGAGCTGGGCCGTCGCGGGAGCCGGTATCTCCAAGATTCTCACCGAGAAGGTCCCGGGCCTTACCATCAAGGCCGAGTCCACGGCGGGAGCCGTGGGGAACAACCAGCTCGTGGATTCGGGCCAGAGTGACATCGGCCTCACCGTGGAGCGGATCACCTATCTCGCCACCACCGGCGCGGGGCCCTTCAAGGGGAAGAAGCACCCCAACGTCCGGATTCTGCTCTCGGGCTTCTCGATCGGCGTGCTCCAGATGGCCGCCCTGGAGGGCTCGGGCATCAAGTCGTTCAGCGACTTGAAGGGCAAGCGCGTCTCGGCCGGCCCCGCCCAAGGCGGAGGGCTCCCCGCGCTCGTCTCCGCCCTGGACGCCTATGGGATGACCGTGAAGGACTTGAAAATCAGCTACCTGAACTACGCCCAGGGGAAGAGCGCTCTCGTTGACGGCAACATCGACGCGGCCCTCACCTACGCCGCGGTCCCCGTGCCTGCTTTGAAGGAGCTCCAGGCGAGCGGGAAGAAATGGCGCCTGGTGGCCGTCAGCGCGGACAAGATGAAGACGGTCGAGCAGAAGTTCAAGGGTTACATCCGGTACGATATTCCGGGCAATGTGTACGGGATGTCCGAGGACACGATCACCATCGGCGCCCGCAACGGGGTGATCGTGAACGCCAAGCTCGACAATCAGCTTGTCTACCAGATCATCAAGACGATTGACCAGAACCTGGATGAGGTCAAGAAGATCCACCCCACCCTGCGGTGGATGGACCGGTCGCGGTTCGCCGGCGTGACAATCCCGGTCGCTTATCATCCAGGCGCGGTCCGCTACTACAAAGAGACCGGCCTCATGAAGTAGGCGGGCCTCCGCCCTCCCGGCCTTGTGGGGCCGGGAGGGCGGCCTCCCTTTCCGATCCCTGGGATCCTCTATGGACCGAGCCGCGAAGGAGCGCCGCTCCCCCCTCGATCGGGGAATCTTCGCTATTCTCGCTGCGGCTTCGCTGTTCCACCTCTACACGGCCGGTTTCGGCGTCTATGCGGGCACCGTCCAGCGATCGATCCACTGGATGTTCATGTCGGTGCCCCTGTTCTTGCTGTACGGGGTGCAGGGGGAGCGCCGATTGGGCGGGAGGAGGCCCACCCTCCTCGACGGCCTCTGGGCGCTGGCCTCCCTGGCCTCGGGCCTCTACATCCTTTTCACCTGGGAGGAGCGGGCCCTCGCCATCGGGGGCGGAGGCTTGGTGGAGCACTTCTCCGGGGTGATCATGATCCTGGTCTCACTCGAGGCCGCCCGCCGAACCGTGGGAATCTTCCTTCCGGCGACGGCCTTCGCCTTCCTCCTGTACGCCTACTTCGGCCCCTACATGCCGGGCGTCCTCATCCATAAGGGCTATTCGATCGAGCGGCTGGTGGAGCACCTCTATGTCGTGCCCGAGGGGATCTACGGCATCCCGATGGCGATCTCCTCCACCTTCATCGCCGCCTTCGTCCTCTTCGGGGCGTTCCTCAACAGCTTCGGGGCGGGGAGCTTTTTCATCGACATCTCCTACAGCCTCGCGGGCCGCTTCCGGGGCGGGCCCGCCAAGACGGCGGTGGTGGCGAGCGCCCTCATGGGCACCATCTCGGGCTCGGCCGTGGCCAACGTGGTTGGGACCGGCACGTTCACCATCCCGCTCATGATCAAGACCGGCTACCGGCGGGTGGTCGCGGGCGCGGTCGAGGCCTGCGCCTCGACGGGGGGGATGTTCACCCCTCCGGTAATGGGGGCGGGCGCGTTCATCATGGCCGAGTACCTCGAGGTCGAGTACGGATCCGTGGCGCTCGCGGCCGCGTTGCCGGCCTTCCTGTTTTACCTGTGCCTCATGCTGATCGTGGACGCCGAGGCCGCGAAGTCGGGCCTCCGGGGCTTCCCGGCGTCCGAGCTTCCCCCGCTGGGCAAGACCTTCTTGGGAGGGGGACACCACCTCGTGGCCCTGGTGGCCATCATCGTCTTCATCCTGCAGGGCTACAGCCCGATGAAGACGGCCTTCTGGGCGATCCTCCTGGTGGTGGCTTCCGCTGTCCTGCGCGACCCCGGGCGCCTGAGGGTTCCCGTCTTCATCGAGGCCCTGGAGGAAGGCGCTCTCCAGGTCGTGCCCATCGCCGCCGCCTGCGCCTCGGCCGGGATTATCGTCGGGGTGGTTTCCCTGACGGGGCTGGGCGACACGCTCTCGACCGTGCTCCTCAAGCTCTCAGGCGGCTACAAGCTCGTGGCCCTGGTCGTCACCATGCTGGCCGCCCTGGTCCTGGGCTGCGGCGTCCCTCCCAGCGCGGTCTACGTCATCATGGCGTCCCTGACGGTGCCCACCCTCGTGGGCTTCGGCCT
>JACPCT010000422.1 GCA_016184445.1 Candidatus Tectimicrobiota bacterium
CTCGTCACCCGCGACAGCATGATCGGGGTGGGCGACGCCCTGACCCCCGCCGAGTTCGAGGCGCGTCCCACGCCGGTCTAGGGCGGGGATGCGGCGGCGCCCACCGGCGGCGGAGGCCCACCCTCCGCCGCCGCTGTTTTGCTGAATGCGGGACGGCGATGTCGTCGCAGGGGCGCACGGCCGTGCGCCCCTGCGGGGCATGACGCGTGAATCGAATTGCCAACCCGCAGGGGCGTATCGCCATACGCCTCTGCGGAACCAGGATTACGATGACGCCTTTGCGCAGGGGCGGTTCGCGAACCACCCCTACAGATGGGCCATCGTTGAATGATGCCGGGAGGACGAGATGCCCACCGACGCCGAGCTGGCCGACTTCTACGGGGGCATGGAGCGCGCGCGCCTCATCCCCCTCTGGAAGGTGTACAAGGACCACGTCCCCCGCGCCCCCAGCCCCCGGGCCGTGCCCCACCTCTGGAGGTTCAAGGAGGTCCTCCCCCTCGTTCGGGCCTCGGGGGTGCTCGCCCCCCTGACCGAGGGGGAGCGCCGCGTCCTGGGCTTCGCCAACCCCGGCCTCCCCTACGACGGGCTCGCCGCCACGACCGACACCCTCTGGGGCGCCCTCCAGTACATCCTCCCCGGCGAGAAGGCCCGCGCCCACCGCCACGCCGCCGCGGCCATCCGCTTCATCCTGGAGGGGGAGGGCGCCTCCACCACCGTCGAGGGCGAGCGCTGCGCCGTGGGGCCGGGCGACTTCGTCCTGACCCCCCCCTGGGCCTGGCACGACCACGAGAACACGGGGAGCGCGCCCGTCATCTGGATGGACGGCCTGGACATCATCATGGTGCGCGAGCTGCGCGGGAGCTTCTTCGAGGGGGCGGGCGAGGCCCCCCCCGCCGAGCCCAAGCCCGAGGGCGGGAGCGCCGCCCGCTGGGCCGAGGGCGCGCTCCGCCCCGCCTGGGAGCGGCCCCGGGGCAAGTACTCCCCCCTCCTCCTCTACAAGTGGGAGAAGACCGGGCGGGCGCTCCGCCGCCTCGCCGCCTCGGGCCAGGTCTGCCCCTATGACGACGTGGCCATGGACTTCACCCACCCCGGCACGGGCGGGCCCGTCTACCCGACCATGTCCTGCCGCATCCAGCTCCTGCGCGCGGGCCAGCGCCCCCGCGCCCACCGCCACACCGGCAGCGCCGTCTACCTCTGCTTCCGGGGGCGGGGCCACAGCGTCATCGAGGGCCGGCGCTTCGGCTGGGAGCGGGGCGACGCCTTCTGTGTCCCCTCCTGGGCCTGGCACGAGCACGCGGCCGGGGAAGGGGAGGCCATCCTCTTCTCCATCAACGACCTGCCGGTGATGGAGGCGCTGGGGCTCTACCGGGAGGAGGGGCTGAAGGAGGGGAACCAGAAGGTGAAGTAGCCGGACCGGGGAATGCGAACGGGTTTTCTTTCATCCGGAGGGGTTCCATGAAGCGGTGTTTCACTTCCTGTCTTCTCGCCGGTTTTTTTCTCGCAGGCGCGGCCCGGGCCGACACTGTGACGGAGTTCCCCACCCCCGTGGGGAGCCGCCAGGCCCTCGTGTGCCAGCCCGCGGGGGCGGGGCCCTTCCCCGCGGTGGTGTTCAATCACGGCAGCATCGTGGACGGGCTCGGGGTCCAGGGCGCCGCCTCGCGGGGCTACGACCTCGTGGGCTTCTGCGAGGCTCTCGCGAAGGAGGGCTACCTGGCCTTCCTCCCCATCCGGGAGGCGGCCCCCATGGGGCAGGGCTTCGACTCCTACAAGGAGGACTACCCGGCCGTCGCCACCGCCGCGCTCGACCACGTCAAGACCCTCCCCGGCGCGGACCCCAGGCGCATCGCCCTCATGGGCTTCTCCATGGGCGGGCTCACCTCCGTTGCCGCCGCCCCGGGGCGGACCGACCTCAAGGCCCTCGTCCTCCTTGCCCCCGCCGCCGGGAGGGGAAAGATACGGGAGGCGGTGAAGGAGATCCCCCGCCTCGGCGCCCCCGTCCTCCTGCTGGTCGAGCAGGGGGACGCGAGGCCCATCTTGTTCGGGGTCAGTCTCCTGGAGGAGGAGCTCAAGAAGCACGGCAAGGAGGCCCGCGTCATCCGCTACAGCGGCGGCGGCGGCCACCGGTTCTTCTACACGGTGGGCCCTTTCTGGGCCGACGTGACAGCGTTCCTGAAGGAGAAGATGAGGTAGGGGGCTGAGGCTGGAGCGGGAAGAGGGGCAGGGGCCGCACGCGCGGCCCGGGCCGTTTTCCGTTCACGTTTTCGTGGAGACTGAATCCATGCATACCGAATACATCGGCTACACCGACGGCCCGCTCGCCTGCGAAGCCTACGCGGCCTGCGGCGATCCGGGCCCCGCCAAGCGGCCCTGCGTGATCGTCAGCCACGCCTGGGGCGGGCAGCTCGACTTCGAGCGCGAGAAGGCCCGGCGGCTCGCGGAGATGGGCTACCTCGGCTTCGCCGTGGACCTCTACGGCAAGGGCGTCCGGGGCGCCCCCGCGGGGGACAACTCCAAGCTCATGCAGCCCTTCCTGGAGGACCGGGCGATGCTCCGCCGCCGCCTCCTCGCCTCGCTCGCGGCGGCG
>JACPCT010000423.1 GCA_016184445.1 Candidatus Tectimicrobiota bacterium
CCGAAGGCCCGGCGGGCGGCACAGCGCCCCCGGGCGCCGGTTCATCCCCCGATCTGCCACATCCGGCGAGCCGGGGAGGCCGTGACAACCCCTCCCAGATTTTCCGGAACCGTTATCGCCATACACCACCGTGATGCCACTCTCCGCAAAAGGCTGTTTCTGGCCAGATTTAACGATATTGACGTTGCGCACGTCATCTATTGACAGCAATTTGACTGCGACTGTCGTTGCAGGAGCGCCGGAGAACTGGCCTGCAGCAGGAGGGATAGGGGTCACATTGACCAGCGGCGGCGCGAGATTCAAGTCCGCTTTGGCGAGAGCTAATATCTCCGAATAATCCTGGGTACTAAGCGACTGCTCACCCGCCAGCAGAAGACGCCGGACGGCATCGCCCTGCCAAGCAGGCAAGGTGTTGGCCCATGCAATGACGTCGTCAATGGTGGCCATCGAATTCTACCCAAACACGCCCTTTCTACCGATTCATCTTCACTACGGCAGGACTCCTATTCTCAACCCAAATTTCGGCAAACTAAATAATAACATAATCCGTTACGTTTCTGTCCATGCCCCCCCACAAAAAAGCGCCCCGCCCCGGGGATGAAGGATGAAGGGAGGGCGGGGCGCAGGCGGGGGCCGCGCTCAGCGGGCCATCACGGGCTCGCGCCCGGCGGGGGCGCGGATGCGGAAGCGGGTGTCCAGGGCCTTGAGCTTCTCCACCACCCCGGTGTACTCCAGCTCCGACATCGGCAACATCGCCGCTCCGAAGAACCCCTGCCGCCGCATCTCCATGGCCTTCTCGGAGACGCGGTCCCGCACGGCGTCCCAGAAGGGGTGGGCGAAGGCGTCCATCGGCTCGGTGAGCTTGCCCTCGTGCATGGCGAAGGCCGCGCAGCTCACGAGGGGCGGGCCGTCGAAGTAGCTGGTCGGGGTGTTCAGCGTCACGGGCATGAGCGGCATGTTGTGGGAGCCCCGCATGCCCCCCGCGACGACGTGGCTGATGTGGAAGGGGGCGAGGACCTAGCCGGTGGCGGGGCAGCTCATCTGGGCCCGGACGAGCATGACGGGGTCGTCCTTGCCGGTGTAGGTGCCCGCGATGTTGTGCAGGCGCGAGGTGGCGACGGCCGCCGCCTGCTCCCCCGTCGCCCGCGCCCAGACGGACTCGACCACGAACCGCTCCGCGTCGCGCAGCAGGGTGGCGATGTCGTAGAGGTCCTCGGGCGCGTTCAGCTCGATGACGCGGTCGCCCTCGGTGCAGTTCACGTCCATGATCACGAAGCGGAAGCCCTTGCTCATCTTGGGCGAGAGCATCAGCCCGGGCGTGTTCATCACGTCGGCGAAGGCGAGGTAGAGGGGGAGGTTGTAGGCGCCGGGGTCGGTCTTGTCCGCCGCGAAGAAGAGGAAGGGCTCGTTGGGCCGCTCCTCGATCTCCATCTCGGCGACGGCGGGCCCCATGCCCTTCACGTTGCCCGCGAAGGCGTCCTTCAGCAGGTCCTGGCCCGCCCCGTAGAGGCCCTGCTCCTTGGCCACCTCCGTCCCGGCCTCGAAGGCCTCCCACGCCAGGCGGTGGACGGCCTCGTCGTCCTCTCCCCGGGTGTGGGTCATGAGGATGGAGATGTCGTCCCCGTTGTGGCTGATATAGCTGTCGAGCAAGAGCCCCTTGCCGCCCTCGGCGACGTGGGCCCTCACGGTGTCCATGAGCCGGCGCGAGGGGGCGATGTGGCCGCCCACCGAGCCGATGTCCGCCTTGATGACGCTGATGGTGACTTTCATGACCCGCCTCCTTGAGCCGCGCTGAGAGGGGACTCTGGGAACGTGCGGTGGAAGGGCCAGGGCGCAGGTTCCGTGCGCCGATTTCCCCCTTCATGTTGCAATCGCCGTTCCTGCCCTGTTTCGCGGCGCGCCGCGGGAAACGCGGCCCCGCCGGCAGGATTCTGGCGGCCTCCCGCTTGGAAGTCCGAAATCCGGTCTCTCTCTGCCGGAGAAGCGCGGGGGCGGGGGATTTCCGGAAAATCCCGGGGGGAATTCCCGAATCGGCCGGACGGTGGGGGTCCGAAAACCACACCGCGATTCCGGACCCCCGCGCGCGGCCTCAGCCGGGGCAATATGCGCAGGTTACGGGATTGACACGAGGCAATCCGCCCCATGCGGGGAGCATGGAAAGGGAAACCGGAACCAGCGCGAATTTGAGGCAAGAGCCCCCGGGCCGGGCGGGCGTATCTTGACGGCTCGGCCTGAGCTCGCCGCAGGCCAGGCGGGCCTCCCCCGGGGGCCGCGCGCCGTTCGTCCGTAGGGGCAGGTTTGACTTCGGCGAGCTCAGTCGAGTCGAAACCCGCCCCTGCAGATGATGGTTACGAGAGGCCGAAAGGGAAGGGCAAAATGAAATTTCTACCGCTTTTCAGCGATTTCCCGCGGAAAAATCGCGAGGCTCGGAGGGGGCGTCCCGGATGTCGAGGGGCACTGAAGGGCAAAAACACGGTTTTTTTGCATGCCCCGGTCACAGCACCACCGTCAGCGTCCCCGCCACAGTCATGCCCGATCCCAGCGCCAGGCGCCAGGTGACGTTCTCGGCGTCCCGGAGGAACGAGACGTTCACGGCGAGGGTGTGGCCCATGGCGATGCTGTAGGAGGGGATGGCGACCGTCTGGCACACCGCCGCGCACAGGACCCAGCGCCAGTTCCCGGCGGGGATGCGCCCTGGCGAGAGTCCCGGCTCGAACTTCCAGGCGATGAGCCAGGCCATGGGCGCTCCCATCCAGATGGCCACGGCGGCCACCGCCATGGGCGGCATGTCCTTGCCCGCCGCCTTCATCATCACCCCGGTGGAGCTCCAGATGAAGGTGGTCACCCCGGCGGCGAGGTAGCCCAGGACCATGTCCCGCCGGGAGGCCGCTCCGCCCGCCGCGCCGGAGGGGCCGGCGCGCACCACGATGGTGACCCCGGCGGCGAAGAGCGCGAGGCCGATGAAGATCCTCGGGGAGAGGGGCTCCCCCAGGAAGAGGGTGGCGAGCAGCGCCGTGACGGCCGGGGTGTTGGCCGCGACGGGGATGGAGCGGCTGGGGCCGATGCGGCGGATGGCGAAGTAGTAGG
>JACPCT010000424.1 GCA_016184445.1 Candidatus Tectimicrobiota bacterium
CCGAGGAGTGCTTCCCGGTCGAGGTGAAGCAGAAGCGCAAGTCCGTCATGTTCGAGCGGGACGAGCACATCCGCCCGGACTCGACGGCCGAGGCCCTGGCCAAGCTCCGGCCCGTCTTCAAGGAGGGGGGGGTCGTCACCGCCGGGAACGCGAGCGGCATCAACGACGGGGCCGCCGCCCTGGTGGTCGCCTCCCGGGAGGCCGCCGAGAAGCGGGGCCTGAAGCCCCTCGGGCGGCTGGTCTCCTGGGGCGTCTCGGGCTGCCAGCCCGAGATCATGGGCATCGGCCCGGCCGAGAGCAGCCGCATCGCGCTGCGCAAGGCGGGCCTCAAGCTCGCCGACATGGACCTCGTCGAGATCAACGAGGCCTTCGCCGCCCAGTACCTGGCGGTCGAGAAGGAGCTGGGCCTCGACCGCGCTCGGACCAACGTGAACGGGGGGGCTATCGCCATCGGCCACCCGGTCGGGGCGAGCGGGGCGCGGCTGACCCTGACGCTGCTCCACGAGCTGCGCCGCCGGGGCGGCCGCTACGGCCTGGCCGGGGCCTGCATCGGGGGCGGGATGGGGCTCTCCATCGTCGTCGAGGCCCTGAAGAATTGACCGGGAGGCTGATTCATCCATCACTTTAGGGTCGACATGAAAGGTATATGGAATATAACCCTATATGTTTTCGATATTATCACCATCCTGGGTTCGGGATAAACTTAAAGTAAAAGGTGAGGTTTGCCGATGAGCCATGAGTGCCTCCTCTACGACGTCCAGGACCGCGTGGCGACGGTGACCTTCAACCGCCCCGAGGTCCTGAACGCCCTGAACGCCCAGGCCGTGGAGGAGCTGGGGGAGGCCCTCGCCCGGGCCCGCACCGGGGCGGACATCCGCCTCCTGGCCGGGCAGGACATCCCGGGCGGGCGCGCCCTCTCCCGGAAGGGCCAGGCCGTCCTGCGGGGGCTGGAGACCATGGGCAAGCCCTCCATCGCCGCCGTGAACGGCTTCGCGCTCGGCGGGGGCTGCGAGGTGGCCCTGGCCTGCTCCATCCGCTACGCGGCGGCCAGCGCCCGCTTCGGCCAGCCCGAGATCAACCTGGGCATCATGCCGGGCTACGGGGCCACCCAGCGCCTCGTGCGGCTGGCGGGCCTGGGACGGGCGCTGGAGGCGCTCCTGACGGGCGACATGATCGACGCCGGGGAGGCCCTGCGGCTGGGCCTCGTGAACAAGGTGGTGCCCGACGATACGCTCATGGCCGAGGCCCGCGCCCTGGCGCAGAAGCTCGCCCGGAAGAGCGCCCCCGCGGTGGAGCTCATCCTCCGGGCCGCCTATGGGGGGCTGGAGGGAGGCATCGAGGCGGGCCTGGCGCTCGAATCCGACCTCTTCGGCCTCTGCTTCGCCAGCCGCGACGCCCGGGAGGGCCTCCGGGCCTTCCTCGAGAAGCGCGAAGCCCGCTTCGAGGACCGGTAGCGGCCCCCCGGGAGACAGGAGAGAGCGCCGTGGCCTTCCGCATCCGCTCGGGCGAGTCCAGGGCCGCCAAGCCCGCCGCCCCTCCCCCCGCCGCCCGGAACGGCCCGGCCCGGCCCGGCTCCAGCGTCCCCCTCAGGCTCCACAAGACCCGGAAGGAGGCCGAGCTCGACCGCATCCGCCGGTGGATGGAGAAGAACCTCCCGCCCCCCGACTCCCCGGAGTGGGAGGCGCTGTGCACCCACTGCGGCAAGTGCTGCTACGACAAGCTCTGGCGGGGCAAGCGCCTCCTCCTCCTCAAGAGCCCCTGCGGCTTCCTCGACACCGTGAACAACCGCTGCGCCTGCTACGCCAAGCGCTTCGAGCGCGAGCCGCTGTGCATGCCCATCGGCCCCGAGATCATCGAGATGGGCGGCCTGCCCGTGGACTGCCCCTACGTGGCGGGCCTGCCGGGCTACCAGGGCCCCATCGAAGTAGACAAGACCCTCGACGAGTGCTGATCCTCTCCTCCCATCCCCCATCCCCCTCCCGGCGGATGGGGTTTTAGGGCGCAGGGCGATTTTCATATGCTTTTTGGGTCAATATCCGCGACTAACCGCGACGGCCGCCGGGAAACAAACCGCTTTCTCCCCTCCCCGCGCGGGGGCGCATCCCCCCGCCCGCGCGCGGGTGACGATTTTTTCCGCCGGGAAACCCTGAAAACGATCAGAAATTTCATTGCCCGTGCCCGGGGCCGTCACGCGGCGCGCCCCCGCGGAGGGGCGGGCGCACCTCCGCCCCCCCCCGCAATGTAGGACATGCAAGGAGAGGGGGATGGTACGGCAAAATGCGTCAAAACGCGGGCAGGCCGCGGCAGTCACCCTTCCACGAATGACAACCGTTGCGCGGCGCCTGCCCGCGCGGGATGCTAGTTCGTCGATTCCTGGCCCATCTCCGCCCGGACCAGCCGCTCCTCGGCCACCTTGGCCCGGACGGCCAGGACGGGGCACGGCGCGCGGCGGATCACCTGCTCCGTGATGCTCCCGAGGAGGAAGCGGCTCAGCCCCTGGCGGCCGTGGGTGGCCATGACGATCAGGTCGCAGTCCTCCGCCTCGGCGGCCCGGAGGATCTCCTTCAAGGGGTCGCCCCAGGCGACCTCCGCCCGGACCTTCGGCCCCGCGGCGGCCTGGCGCATCATCCCCTCGAGCCGGCTCTCCAGCTGAGCCCGGGCGTCCTCCAGGAGCTTGCTCCGGCCGGGGAAGACGGTGGCCGCCCGGCCCGCGTACCCCTCGTAGGCGGCCATGCCGCCCGGCATGGCGGGCGCGTAGTCGGACTCCTTGGCGGCGTGCAGCACGAGCGCCTCCGCGTCCCACTTCTCCGCGATCTCCACGGCGGCCCGCAGGACGCCCTTGCTGAACTCCGAGAAATCCACCGGGACCAGGATCTTCTTTGGGTCATAGATTTTCATGGCGGCTCCTCCCCCTCTGTGCGGACGTGGCGTGCTGTCTGAAATATAGGCCCCGCCCGCCTCCCGGGCCATCGGGTGCGTACCCTACCCGGGAAACCCGCGAAATCCGGAGTTTTTAGGGCGAGGAGGGGGCAATGGCGCGGGAAAAACCGGGGGAGGGGGCGGAACGGCCGAGGGCGCTCAAAACTCCTTGACCACCCAGCGGGCCTCCATGGAAGGTGAGGGGGAGATGCGAAAAAGCGTGATACAATTGTATTGCTTGCGCTTGGCGGGGGCTGGTTTTGGCGCTTGAGCGGGTCGTCTTCAGTGGGATGCCGTCCGGCGGATGTTCGAGCGGGGCATCACCCGAGCGCATGTGCCGCAGGTCTTGAGTGAGGGAGAAGTCATCGCCGGTTACCCCGAGGACGAGCCCTACCCGGGCCGCCTGCTGCTCGGCTTCGCCGGGGGAGAGCCCCTTCACGTTGTTGCGGCCTCCGACAGCGCGGGCGGAACATTGATCGTGGTGACTGTCTACCGCCCCGATGCCGGCCTTTGGGAGCCCGGGTTCCGGAGGAGGAGAACCTGATGAAGTGCCCGCTCTGCAAGCACGGCGAGACCCGCCCCGGGGAGGCGGCCGTCACCTTGACGCGCGGCGAGTCCGCCGTGGTCATCAAGGGCGTCCCCGCCGAGCTGTGCGAGAACTGCGGGGAGCACTACCTCACGAGCGAGATCGCCGCCCGCGTCCTCGGCATGGCCGAGGAGGCCGTGAAGGGGGGGAAGGAAGTGGAGGTGGTGCGGTTCGCGGCGTGAGGCCTTGCCCGCCGGCACCTTCAAGCCCGGGAAGGTGCTGCCGTTGAGGTGAGGGGGCGATGGTTGAAAAATCACCTGCTCAACTACCGCACGAAGGAAATTGGCATGTCTTATTACCGGGAGCGGCTAATGTTTGACACTTTACACGGGGTGTCGCTGGTTGTTTGAAGCTAACGGCCACTGCTAAAGCACGATTGGAGGCCCTACCGTGGAATCCGCATACGGGTCCTGTCAAACAAATAGCGCTCCCCTTAGTAACAGTAGGCCTGCCCCCGCCTGATTCTCCCCTAACCTTAGCGCCGGGGATTACACTTGTACCACTAGATAGCCCTTTGTCTGTTTTTGATTTGGCATCGGCTGGTGCAGTTGGTTTCAAAGAATGGGTGTTGTTGGAGCCATGCGCGGCAGGGTGTAAGTGCGAAATTGAATCGGCTAAAGATTCAGATGTAATCCCCGGATACGATACCTTGAATAGGGCGTGGTTGGCATCTGCCCTTTTAGTCCTTCGCGGATTTTCGCGCCACCTCTGCGTCGCCGCGAGTTCATACTCTTGGAATCTGATAGCAGGCCATCAAAAGAGAACGTCGCACATTTTCCGAGAGTAGTTACAAGAAGAAGGAGTCGAAGCCGCGGTATATGGCCCTTCGCCTGATCGTGATTTGCCGAAATCAAGGGGGCGTTTAGATTTTCATGTGTCGATACTGATTGATCAACATGCGCGAATGGATGCCGCCGTAACCGAAGAAGATACCAATTGGGCCTATTCACACTACAGCGCGTTTAACGGAATGGCCTCGGAAAGTGATTCATTTAGATTTTCCCTGGAAGCGGCGATTGATTGGCGTTACGCAAAAGACCCAAGGGCTGCGACAGCGCGCATTTGGGCCGGCATTGAGTCGTTCTTGGGATTCACATCCGAGCTTAGCTTTAGGATTTCATTGACATGTGCAAGTCTACTCGCGCCGCGAGGCGATCAACGTAAAGCTAAATATA
>JACPCT010000425.1 GCA_016184445.1 Candidatus Tectimicrobiota bacterium
GCCGATGGGAGTCTCTATCGCTGAGGAACGCGGGCATGGTTTCCCAAGCTGCGGATTCACTCATCCGGCTGGTCGCTTTTCTCATCGATGGAAACCGTTACGCTCTCCGCTTGGCTCAGGTGGAGCGCATTTTGCCGTTTGCCGCGGTGTCGCCCCTCCCGGAAGCCCCCGCCATCGCCCTCGGCGTGATCAATCTCAACGGCGGGGTCGTCCCCGTGCTGGACATCCGCCGCCGCCTCGGCTTCCCGGCGCGGGGCTACGGCGTGAGGGCGCACCTGATCGCCGCGCGGACGGCCCGGCGGATCGTGGCCCTGCCCGTGGACGAGGCGCTGGGGGTCATGGAGGTGGCCGGAGGGGCCGTCATATCTCCGGAGGCCGTCCTCCCCGGCACCGGCCACGTGGCGGGGATCGTGGCGCTGCCGGACGGCCTCCTGTTCATTCATGATCTCGACGCTTTCCTTTCCCTGGATGAAGAGGCGCGGCTGGGCGCCGCCCTTGGGGAGGGGAGAGCGTGATGCTGGCCTCCGAGGCGGGCGCCCGGGCGCGGGCCCTGGCCGCCAGCCGCCTGGGCCTGGACTTTCAGGAAAGGCGCCAGGCGGATCTCGAACGGGGTCTCCTGCGGGCCTGGCGGGCGTCGCCGCTCCCGACGCCGGAGGCGTACCTGGCATGGCTTGAAGCCTTGCCGGATGAGAACCCGGAGTGGGGCCGGCTGGCCGGCTGGCTCACGGTGGGGGAGACCTACTTCTTCCGCGACCGCGCCTGCGTCGAGGCGCTCGAGCGGGAGGTGCTCCCCTCCCTCATCGCGGCCCGCCGCGCGGAGGGGATCCCGCGGCTGCGGCTCTGGAGCGCCGGGTGCTCCACGGGGGAGGAGCCCTGCACCCTCGCCATCCTGCTGGATCGCCTCCTCCCCGACCGCGCGGCCTGGTCCATCACCGTCCTCGCGACGGACATCAACTTGGAGGCCCTCGAATCCGCCCGCCGGGGGCTCTACCGGGAATGGGCCCTCCGCGAGACCCCCGCTTGGACCCGGGAGAAGTACTTCCGCCGGCGGGACGCCCAGACCTTCGAGCTCGATCCCGGGGTGCGCCGGATGGCCGCCTTCGCCCCCCTCAACCTGGCGGCGGACATCTATCCCTCCATGCTGACCAACACCTCCTCCATGGACCTGATCCTCTGCCGGAACGTCCTCATGTACTTCACCCGCGGGGCCCAGCGGGCGGCCGTGGCCCGGCTCCGCCGGGCGCTCGCGCCCGGGGGATGGCTCGTCGCGAGCCCCGCCGAGGCCTCGACGGAGCTCTTCCGCCCGCTGGCTCCCGTCAACTTCCCGGGGGCCATCTTTTACCGCAACGGCCCCGCCTCCGCCCCGCCGCTCCCGCGCACCTGGGAGGAAGAACCCGCCCGGCCCCCTTGGCCGGGCCCCCTCCCCCCCGTGGAAATCCCGGCGGCCCCGATCCCGCCAGCGGCCCCGCTGGAGAGCGTCCTTCCCGGGAACGAAGAGAAGGCGCCGGAACCGGCGCCCGGGACGGAGACCCTCCTCCAGCAGGGCCGGAGCCTGGCCGGGCGGGGGGAGCTGGAAAAAGCGCGCCGGTTGTGCGAGGCGGCGCTGGCGCAAGAGCGGCTCGACGCGGAGGCAAACCTCCTCCTGGCTGAGATCTGCCTGGAGCAGGGCGAGATCGCCGCGGCCCTGGAAGCCCTCCGCACGGCCATCTACCTGGCCCCGGACTCCGTCCCGGCCCACTTTCTCCTGGGCGGCATCCTGCTCCGGGAAGGGGATCACAAGAGAGGGCGGCGGGCCATGGAGACGGTGGCGCGCCTGCTGGAACCGGCCCCGCCCGGTGAAGTGGTCCCCGGCAGCGACGGGCTGACGGCGGGGAGGCTTCTGGAGACGGCGAGGGCCCACCTCGATCTGCAGGCGATGGACGGCCGGGGCGATGCGCGGAGGGCGTGGAAACCGGAGGAGGTCCGATGATTCAAGAAGAAGGAAAGCCAGCCCCCCCGTCCGCCGTCGACTGGGGGGAAATCCACGCCCGCCTGGAGCGGAGCCGCCGCGCCCTCGAGGCGGGCGGCGAGCTTCCGCCCGGGGAGGTCGAGCGGATTCTGCGGGAGAGGGCCAAAAGCCTCGCCCGGCCCCGGGAGGAGGCCCCGGAAGCCGCCGCGGCGCTGGACCTCCTCGTCTTCGCCTTTGGGGGGGAGCGGTACGGAATTGAAATGGACCATGCCGTGGAGGTGATCCCCGTCCAGGACCTGGTGCCCGTGCCCTGCACGCCGCCCTTCGTCCTGGGGGTGGTGAACCACCGCGGCCAGGCCCTCCCGGTCCTGGACATCCGGAAGCTGGCCGGGCTCCCCGGGCAGGCGGCCGGGGAGAAAGGCCGGGTCATCGTGGTGAAGGCCGGAAAAATGACCTTGGGGGTGTTCGCCGGCGCCGTCGAGGGGACCGCGCGGGCCGGCGCGGACGAGCTGGCGCTCCCTCCGGCGCCCCCCGCCGGCGGCCGCGAGGCCTTCATCCGGGGGGTGACGAGGGAGATGGTGGGGGTGCTGGACCTGGACGCCTTGGCCCGGGACTCCCGGATCA
>JACPCT010000396.1 GCA_016184445.1 Candidatus Tectimicrobiota bacterium
CCCGGGGGGCGCTCAGGCTGGCCCAGGTGAACGCCCGGGTCCGGCCCGGGGAGCGCGTGCTCGTGGTGACGGACTACGCCACCACGGCGCTGGCCGAGCGGGTGGCGCGCGCCGCCGCCTCGCTGGGGGGCGAGGTCGTGACGGCCGTCATGCCTCCCCGGGAGCGCCACGGCCAGGAGCCCCCGGCCGCCGTGGCCGCGGCGATGCGGGAGGCGGAGGTCGTCTTCATCCCCGTCTCCATCTCCATCACCCACACCCAGGCGGTGAAGGACGCGCTCAGGGCCCGGGCGCGCATCCTGGCGATGACGGACTGGTCGGACGAGATGTTCCTGAGCCCGGCGCTGCTGGAGACGGACTTCGCCGCCCAGGCCATTGTCTGCCGCAAGATCGGCCAGGCCTTCACCGAGGGGGCGCATTTCCGCCTGACCTCCCCCCGGGGGACGGACCTGCGCTTCGAGGCGGGGGGCCGCAGGGCCAACGTGATGACGAACGTGCCCGGCCCCGGGGAGCTCTCCCCCGTCCCCACCATCGAGGTGAACGTCCCGCCCATCGAGGGGACGGCGGAGGGGACGCTGGTCGTGGACGCGAGCGTGCCCTACCTCGGCATCGGCCCCCTGCGGGAGCCCTTCACCTGCCGGGTGGAGAAGGGCTTCATCACCTCGATCGAGGGCGGCGGCGAGCAGGCCGAGCGCCTGAAGCGGGCCATCGCCTCCCACGGCGACCCCAACTGCTGGAACGTCGCCGAGCTGGGGGTGGGCCTCAACCCCGGCGCGCGCATGACGGGGCGGATGCTGGAGGACGAGGGGGTGCTCAACACCATCCACATCGGCATCGGCACCAGCCTCATGCTCGGCGGGACCCTCAAGGCCGCCACCCACTACGACCTCATCATGTGGGACCCCACCATCGAGATCGACGGGCGGATGGTCCAGCGGGGGAAGGATATCCTCCTGTAATGCCCGCCCCGATCGCCGCCGCCCTCTTCGCCCTCGGCACCTCGGCCTTCTTCGGCGCCTTCAGCATCCTGGTGCGCCTGGGGCGGGAGCACGCCAACGCCATCACCGGGGTGTTCATCAGCCTCGTGGCGCCGCTCCCCTTCTTCGTCCCCGCCGCCCTCCTGGCGTGGGACCCCGCCTGGCGGGACCCGAGGGCGATCGGCTTCTTCGTCCTGGCGGGGATGGCGGGGCCGGCCTGCTCGCGGGTGTTCCTCTACCTCTCGATCCACCACCTGGGCGTCGCCCGGGCCATGCCGCTGACCTCGGTGACGCCCCTCTTCTCGACGGCGCTCGCCATCCTCGTCCTGGGGGAGCGGCCGGGGCCCTACATCTGGGCGGGGACGCT
The DNA here is from genome assembly GCA_016184445.1 of Candidatus Tectimicrobiota bacterium. Taxonomy (GTDB): domain Bacteria; phylum UBA8248; class UBA8248; order UBA8248; family UBA8248; genus 2-12-FULL-69-37. The sequence continues at coordinate 1,342 of JACPCT010000396.1, forward strand.
CCTGATCGCGGCCGGGAGCGCCGCGCTCTCCTGGAAGAAGACCTCGGACAAGAGCTGGGACCGGCGCTGCCTGTGGCTCATCCTCGCGAGCGTGCTGGCCGCGGCGTGCTCCTTCCTCTTCCGCAAGCTCGCCCTCACGGCGGTGAACGCCCCGCTGCTGGGGGTGACGGTCTCGAGCCTGGCGGGGCTCTTCTTCCTCAACCTCTTCCGGCCCCTCATGCCCGCCGCCGAGCGCCCCCGCCGGCCGGGCCGCAAGGCCTGGGGCTTCTACGGCGCCTGCGGGCTGCTGAACGGGGCGGGCTTCCTCACCCAGTTCTACGCGCTGGGGCTGGGGGACGTCTCGATCGTCATCCCCCTGAGCTCGACCGCCCCCCTCTTCTCCCTCCTCCTGAGCCGCCTCCTCCTGCGCGGGACCGAGCGGGTGACCAAGCTCATCGTCGCGGGGACCCTCCTCATCGTGGCGGGGGCGGCGCTCATTTCATGGAAGCTGGGGTGAGATTGGGCGGAATCCTCGTCCCGCCCCGCCATCCGCAGGGGCGGCCCCCGGGGGCCGCCCCATGCCGGGGGCAGGCGTCGAATTTGGGGCTCCCGCGCGGGGGCGCTCCCGTTGACGCCCCGCCGCGCCCCTCCTAGAATCCGCGCACCCATTCAACGCGGGGAGGCGGGATGAACGCACCGAACGGGTTCGAGGGCCAGTGCGCCGTCGTGACGGGGGGCGCCACGGGCATCGGGGAGGCCGCGGCCCGCGATCTCGCCCGGCGGGGCTGCGCCGTCTGCGTCATGGACATCGACGCCCCGGGCGCCGAGAGGGTGAGCGGGGCCATCCGCGCCGGGGGGGGCGAGGCCATGCCCTCCGTCACCGACCTCCTGGACTGGGAGGCCACCCGGGCGGGGGTCGAGGCGGCCCACAAGTGGAAGGGGCGGCTCGACATCGTGGTGCACAGCGCGGGCGGCTTCCCTCGGTACGTCAGCCTCCTGGACTGCCCCGCCGAGGCCTGGGACGGGGTGGTGAACTCCAACCTCCGCTCCATGTTCTACCTCCTGAAGGCGGCCGCCCCCCTCATGATCGCGCGGAAATACGGGCGCTTCGTCGCCCTCTCCAGCATGGCCGCGCGCAGCGGGGTGAACCCGAATCCTCCCCACTACACCGCCGCCAAGGGGGGCGTGCTCGCCTTGACGCGCCAGGCCGCCCGCGAGCTCGGCCCCCACGGCATCACCGTGAACGCCGT
>JACPCT010000397.1 GCA_016184445.1 Candidatus Tectimicrobiota bacterium
ACCCTCAAGGGCCGCAGTTTGATCGGAGGCAAGCGGGGCTTCACCCCCCTCTCGAAAAAGACATAAGGAGCACCCCGCAATAGCCGAGCCCCCCTGAGCCGCCCCTTGAAGCCCCCCTCCGGGAAGAAAACCCGCGCGAAAAAAACCGGGGAAGTATCCGGTATTATCCGCAACAACCCTGGACGCCCCCCGGTAAGCGCACCTCTTTTTTCGGGTGGAATTCGCTTGAAAACAGTGGAATTTGCATTTTGCCGCCCACCGGCTACCGTTTTTCCTACCAAAAGGATCACCCCTGCACTCCTCCACGCCTCCTACGGCCACGGCGCTCCCCCTTCGCCCCCCTCGAACAAGGGGCGGACGGGGGGCGGCGCATTGTCCACCCCCTGCGGGAATGTAGGACAGGGGAGGAGAAAGGCCCTTGCATCAAATTCGCGCAGGTTCCGGGGGGGAGGTCGGCAGGGGCGGGTCGAACCCTCGCCTGACTTCGGCGGGCTCGGCCGAGCCGTCGAGCCGAGCTCGGGCCGAAGGCTCGCCGCGGTCAAACCCGCCCCCGCTGGAAGGGCCGAGGCGAGGGGAGGGGGAAATCCGCTCAGGCGGCTTCCTTGACGGCGGCGATGATCTCGAGGACGGCCTTCTCGGCGTCGGCGAAGAACATGAGGGTGTTGTCGGCGGCGAAGAGGGGGTTGGGGATGCCGGCGAAGCCCGGGCTCAGGCTCCGCTTGATCACGACGACGGTGCGCGCCTTGCCCACCTCGAGGATGGGCATGCCGGCGATGGGGCACGAGCCGTCGGTGTTCGCCATGGGGTTCACCGTGTCGTTGGCCCCGATGACGAGGACCACGTCGGTCTGCTCGAAGGTGGGGTTGATCTGGTCCAGCTCCTTGAGCTTGTCGTAGGGGACCTCGGCCTCGGCGAGGAGGACGTTCATGTGGCCGGGCATCCGGCCGGCGACGGGGTGGATGCCGTACTCCACCACGATGCCGCGCGCCTCGAGGAGGTTGGCGAGGTCGCGGACGGCGTGCTGGGCGCGGGCGACGGCCATGCCGTAGCCGGGGGTGATGACCACGCGGCGGGCGGCGTCGAAGACCATGGCCAGCTCCTCGGCCGTGGTGGCCTTGATCCTCCCCTCGTACATCTCGTCGGCGGTCTTGGCCGTCCCCTCGGCCGCCTCGAAGCCCCCCGTCAGGACGTTGACCAGGGAGCGGTTCATGGCCTTGCACATGATCTGGGTCAAGATGATGCCGGAGGCGCCCACCAGGGAGCCCGTGATGATGAGGGCGTTGTTGTTCAGGACGAAGCCGGTGGCGGCCCCGGCGAGGCCCGAGTAGGAGTTCAGGAGGCAGATAGCCACCGGCATGTCCGCCCCGCCGATGGGGAGGGTGAGGAGGACGCCGAGGATGGAGGCGGCGAGCACCAGCGCCCAATAGGAGCTCACGGCCCAGGAGGGCGCGAGGATGATCAATGAGCCCAGGGCCAGCGAGAGGACGAACAAGGCGAGGTTCAGGAGCTGATGTTGGGGGAGCTGGACCGAGCCCTCGGTGACGATCCCCTCCAGCTTGCCGTAGGCCACCAGGCTCCCCCAGAAGGTGACCGCCCCGATGATCCCGGAGGCGATGGTGGCCACCTGCAGCTGGCCTTCCGGAACCCCGGAAATCACTTTGGTCGCCATCATGGCGGCGCCCGCGACCACGACGGAGGCGCCGCCCCCGAAACCGTTCAAGAGGGCCACCATCTGGGGCATGGCCGTGATGCGGATCTTCAGCGCCAGCACGGCCCCGATCACGGTGCCGGCCGCGATGCCCGCGGCGATGACCTCGAAGCGGACGATGTTGCGGTCAAGGAGCGTCAGCGAGATCGCGAGGAGCATGCCGAAGGCGCCGATGAGGTTCCCCCGGACGGCGGTCCGCGGGTGGCTCAGCCCCTTGAGCCCGAGGATGAATAGCACGGCCGCGGCGAGATAGCCTAATTTGATGATCGCGGGTTCCAAGCGCTTATTCCTTTCTCTTGAACATCAGGAGCATGCGGTGGGTGACCAGGAAGCCCCCCACCACGTTGATGGCCCCGAGGACGACGGCGAGGAACCCCAGGACGGCCGTCAAGGCCCCCTCGTTGACCCCCGCGAAGATCAGGGCGCCCAGGATGGAGATGCCCGAGATGGCGTTCGAGCCGGACATGAGGGGGGTGTGCAGGATGGGCGGAACCTTGGTGATGACCTCGTAGCCCACCACCAGGGCGAGGACGAATATCGTCAGCGAGACGATGACGGCTTCCATCTGTTCTCTCCCTCTGTCTATGCAGTTGCGGCGGGCGGGAGGCCGAGCGCCTCGCGCACCCTCGGGTTCACGACCTCGCCCCCGCGCGTCACGAGGGTTTCGCGCGCGATGGCGTCCTCCGGTGAGATTTGGACCGCGCCGTCCTTGAAAAGGTGCAGGAAAAACGCGGAGATGTTCTTCGCGTACAGCTGGCTCGCCGTGCTGGGGACCTCGGAGGCGAGGTTGCGGGGGCCGTGGATGCGCACCCCGTTGCGCTCGACGGTCTCCCCCGGGACCGTGGCGGCGCAGTTCCCTC
>JACPCT010000398.1 GCA_016184445.1 Candidatus Tectimicrobiota bacterium
GCGCACCCGCAGGGGCACGCCGTGGCGGTCCCAGTAGGCCTGGAGCACCTCGGCCTTGATCTTGGCCATGTCCACGCTGGAGGGGCACTCCGCCTTGCATCCCTTGCAGGAGAGGCAGAGGTCCAGCGCGTCGTAGACCCGCCGGCTCGTGAGCTCCTCCCCGGGGAGACCCTCGGCGATCACCCGCCGCAGGACGTTGGCCCGGCCCCTCGTCGAGTGCTCCTCCTCGCGGGTGGCCTGGAAGGAGGGGCACATGGTGCCGTCGCGCTTGCGGCATTCGCCCACCCCGTTGCAGAGCTCGATGGCCCGCACGAAGCCGTGGTCCTTCGAGAAGTCCATGATGGTCTTGATCTCGGGAGTCTTGGAAGCGGGCCCGTAGCGCAGGTTCTCAGTGAAGCCGGGGGCGTCCACGATCTTCCCCGGATTCATTTGGCTGGAGGGGTCGAAAGCGCGCTTCACCTCGCGGAAGGCCTCGTAGAGCCTGGGGCCGAAGAAGCGGGGAATCCACCGGCTGCGGGCGAGGCCGTCGCCGTGCTCACCGCTCATCGCGCCCCCGTACTCGAGAACGAGCCCGGCCACCTCCTCCTGGATGGCCGCCATCTTCTGGATCTCGCCCGCGTCCTTGAGGTTGATGACAGGGCGCAGGTGGAGGAGCCCCACGCTCGTGTGGCCATAGTAGGAGGTCGAGGTGTTGTGCTTGCGCATGATGGCGTCGAAGCGCTGGTAATACTGGAGCAGGCGCTCGGGCGGCACGGCGCAGTCCTCGACGAAGGCGAGGGGCTTGGCGTCGCCCCGGCGGCCCAGGATGTAGCCCAGGCCCGCCTCGCGCACCTTGCCAGGGTCGGATCGGGTGGCCGGGTCGTGCATGAGCACCCGGGCGTAGCCCACGCCCTCGCGCTCCAGGTCGGCGGAGAGGCGCACGACCTTCTCCTCCGCCTCGTCCTGGGTCTCCCCGTAGAACTCGATCAGCAGGAAGGCCGCCGGCTCGCCGCGCATGAAGCTCTTCATCCAGCGCTGGGCCTCCAGGTTCTGCGCGGCCTGGGCGAGGATCACCTTGTCCACGATCTCGACGGCGGCCACGCCCTCGCGCTTCAGGATGGGCCCGCTCGCGGCGATGGCCTTCTCGATGCTGTCGAAGTGGACGACCAGCACCCCCACCGCCTTGGGGAGGGGGCAGACGCGGACCTTGATCTCGGTCACCGCCGCCAGGGTGCCCTCCGCCCCGACGAGGATCTTGGCCAGGTTGAAGGGCTGGGGCTTGATCAGCTCGTCGAGGTTGTAGCCGCTCACCCGGCGCATGATCTTGGGGTAGCGCTCCTCGATCTCCTCCCGGTTCTCGGCGGCGATGCGGTGGAGGGCGCGGTGAATCTCCCCCTCGCGCGATTTTTCCGCGAGCTTGGCCTGGAGGACCGCCCCCTCCAGGGGCCCGATGGAGAAGGGGTCCCCCCCAGCGAGGAAGCCCGAGGCCGCGATCACATGGTCCACGGTCTTCCCGTAGACGATGGAGCGCGAGCCGGAGGAGTTGTTCCCCATCATCCCGCCCAGGGTGGCCCGGCTGCTGGTGGAGGTGTTGGGCCCCAGGACGAAGCCGTGGGGCCGGAGGTAGACGTTGAGGTGGTCCTGTACCAGGCCCGGCTGGATGCGCGCCCAGCTCCCCTCGGCGTTGAGCTCGAGGACCTGGTTCAGGTACTTGGAGAAATCCATCACCACCGCCCGGCCCACGGTCTGGCCGGCGAGGCTGGTGCCGCCCCCGCGGGGCAGCACGGCGGCTTCGTGGCCGGCGGCGATCCGGACGGTCTTCTGCACGTCCTCCGCCGAGCGGGGGATGACCACCCCGATGGGGTCGATCTGGTACATGCTGGCGTCGGTGCTGTAGAGGGCGCGGGAGTAGGGGTCGAACCGGACCTCCCCTTCGAGGGCGTCCTCCAGCTCGGCGCGGAGGTTTTCCCAGCCTTGCATGGCCTTCCTTTCGATGGGCTGAAGCGGGCCGCCGGGAGGCGGCGCCGGATGGCCGTTTTCAGGCCCCCATGGAATCACAGGACCGGCCCGGCGGCAAACCGGTTTCATCCCTCTCCATATGGAGAAATCCCCCGGCCAGGTTGCCAGGGAGAGTCCGCCCACGTATGGTGATGGGCGTTCCTGGGGGCGGGCCCGCGCGCGGAGGGAAGGGCGGATGAACTACCAGGAGCTGGCGGATCGGGTGCTCGCGGGCGGGCGCATCGCCCGGGAGGAGGGGAGGGCCGTCCTGGCCTCGCCCGAGGAGGACCTGCTCGCCCTCCTCGACGCCGCCTTCCGGGTCCGGCGCCGCCACTGGGGCAAGGCCGTCCAGATCCACTACCTCATCAACGCCAAGAGCGGCCTCGGCCCCGAAGACTGCGCCTACTGCTCCCAGTCGGCGGTCTCGGAGGCCGAGGTCCCCCGCTACGGCCTGGTGGACGAGGAGGAGCTGCTGGCGGGCGCGGCCCGGGCGGCCGGGGCGGGCTCCCGGCGCTACTGCATCGTCATGAGCGGCCGGGGGCCGGCCGACCATGAGATCGACCGCCTCTGCGCGGCCGTGGGCCTCAT
>JACPCT010000399.1 GCA_016184445.1 Candidatus Tectimicrobiota bacterium
TGATGCCCTGCATGTGGCGGATCTCGATGATGTTCCCGTAGCCGGACTCCCGCCCCGAGGTGATCACGACGCCGTCGGAGGGGGCCAGGATGGGGGTGCCCACCCGGGCCACGATGTCCAGGCCCGCGTGGAACTCCCCTCCGCCGGTGAAGACGGAGCGGCGTTGCCCGAAGGTGGAGGTGACCCACCCCTTCGCGGGGAGGATAGAAGGGGTGTGGGCCAGAAGCACGCGCTTCTCGCCGAAGGTCGCCACGATCTCCTTGAAGGAGCCCTCCTGCTCGGTGGCCCGGCGCTCCATGTCGAGGAACTGCCGGCCCAGGCGGCCCACGACCAACCGCTCGGACTCGGGCAGCTTGTCCGCCGTGTCGAGGAGGTCCGGCCGGCTGACGCCCCCGACGCCGAGGTCGGTCCTGCGCTCGGAGGGCTTGAGGGAGGCCATGATGCGGAGCTGCTCCTCCAGCTTCCGCAGACGGACGAGACTCTGGTCCATCTCGCGCAAGCGCTCGCCCATCCGGTCCAGGACGGCCCGCTGGGCCTGGACGCGCTCCATCAGGGGCTCAAGGCGGGAGACGCCGCGCTCAAGGGTGATGCGGTCGACGAAGAGGTAGGCGCTGGCGCCGATCAGGGAGAGGACCAGGAGGACCGTGACGGCCACCGCGCGGCGCGAGATGACGAAGCGGCGCGCGCCACTGGCGTGGGTGGGGATGACCATGACGGTGTATTTCTTGCCGGCCACCCTTTTCCCCTCATCAATTACAGTACAGAATTTCCAGGGATGGGCCTCTTGTATCCGCCTCCCCATCGGCGGACAACGTCAAGGACGCAAAAATTGGTGTGCGATTTGTCGCTTCGACTTCAAAACCTATCAGGTCCCTCCCTGATCTGTCAAGAATTCTCGCCTTACCGGCTATGTATTATTTGCATTATCTCGGGTCAATGCATGACCGCGCCTGAATCCACCAGGAGGGCTTGGCCGGTGATGGTCCGGGCGTCCTCGCTGGCCAGGAAGGCGACCGCCCGGCCCACGTCCTCCGGAGTCTGCTCCCGACGGAGGGGCGTCTGGGCCACGAAGTGGTCGAACACCTCGCGGGGGCTCAGGCCGGCCAGACCGGGGAGCTTCCCCCGGTAGAGCTGGGCCAGGCGCTCCCACATGGGGCTCCAGATGAGGCCGGGGCAGATGGCGTTGACGGTCACCCCGTGGGGGGCCGCCTCGCGGGCGAGGGCCTGGCTGAAGATGATGACGGCGGCCTTGCTCGCGCTGTAGTGGGGGATGGTCTCGCGGCCGTCCCGCCCGGCGCGCGAGGAGATGTTGATGATGCGCCCCCAGCGCTGGGCCTGGAGGTGCGGGAGGGCGGCCTGGCAGAGGAGGAAGACGCCCTTCACGTTGACCGCGTAGGCCGCGTCCCAGTCTTCTTCGGTGAGGTCGGCGAGGGGGAGGCCCAGCTTGAGGTTCGGGCTGCCGATGACGCCCGCGTTGTTCACCACGACGTGCAGCCCGCCCAGCCGCGAGCGCACCTCCTCGACGGCCGAGCGGCACTCCCCGGCGCGCGTCACGTCGAGCCCGAGCGCGACGGCGCGCCCGCCCCCCCCTTCGATCTCGGCCGCGGCGGCCTCGGCGCCCGCCGGGACAACATCCGCCAGGGCGAGGGCCATCCCCTCCTCGGCTAGGCAGCGGGCGATGCCCCGGCCGATGCCGCCCCCCGCGCCCGTGACGAGGGCCACCCGGCCCTCAAGCCCCCGCGACCGCCCCGGGCTCACCGCCGCGCCGCTCAGCGGGTCCCGAAGCCGGACATGGTGTGCCCCTGGTCCACCCATTCCTGGTGGACCTTGATGGCATCGAGGACGGTGGGGACCCCCGCGTAGGTACTCATCTGGATGAGCACCTCGAGGATCTCCTCGTCCTTCGCGCCGTAGCTCCGGGCGGCGTTGAAGTGGGAGCGGAGCTGGCTGAAGCGGCCCGAGGTGCAGAGGGCCGCGATGGCGCACAGCTCCCGCACCTTGTGGGGGATGACCTCCCGGTCGTAGAGCCCGCCATGCACGAACTTCTGCATGAGGGCGGAGAAGTGGGGGTCAACTTTGTTCAGTCGCGTGAACAATGATTCCGTGTAACCCTGGCCGTATTGCGTGTCCCCACGCCTGATGGCGACGGGGTCTATCGCTTGCTCTTCCGGCATTCCGAACCTCCTCTCAGGCCGTCACGACGGGGTTAACGAGCCGCCCCAGGCCCTCGACCTCGATCTCGACCACGTCCCCCGGCTTGAGGAACGAGGGCACCTCGCGGGCGTAGCCCACGCCCGAGGGCGTGCCCGTCATGAAGATGTCCCCCGGTTCCAGGGTGAATCCCTGGGAGAGGGAGGAGAGCATGGCCGGCACGCTGAAGATCATGTTGGCGGTGTTCGAGTTCTGGCGGGGCTCCCCGTTCACCCAGCTCCGCACCGCGAGCTTGGCGGGATCCTGAACGTCCTCCTTGGGGACGATGTAGGGCCCCAGGGGGCAGGTGCCGTCCAGGGTCTTGCCCTTGAAGATCTGCTTGTGGGCACGCTGGAGGTCGCGGGCCGA
>JACPCT010000400.1 GCA_016184445.1 Candidatus Tectimicrobiota bacterium
CGGCGGCACCTGCGTGAACACCGGCTGCATCCCGACCAAGACCCTCGTCGCCAGCGCGCGGGCCGCCCACATGGCGAGGCGGGCGGCGGACTTCGGGGTGAGCATCGGCGGATCCGTCGCGGTGGACATGAAGAAGGTGAAGGCCCGCAAGGACGAGCTGGTGCGCGGCTCCACCCAGGGCATCGAGAAGTGGCTCAAGGGGATGCACAACTGCACCGTCTACGAGGGCCACGCCCGCTTCGAGGGGCCCCGCTCCGTGCGCGTGGGAGAGGAGGCGCTCGCGGCGGAGCACGTCTTCATCAACGTGGGCGCCCGGGCGGCCGTCCCGCCCATCCCCGGCCTGGAGGCCGTCCCCTGCCTCACCAACACCGGCATGATGGAGGTGGACTTCCTCCCCCGCCACCTCCTCGTCCTCGGGGGAAGCTACATCGGCCTGGAGTTCGGCCAGATGTACCGCCGCTTCGGGAGCGAGGTGACCGTCATCGAGCGCGGGCCCAGGCTCGCCCCGCGCGAGGACGAAGACGTCTCCGAGGCCATCCGCGGCATCCTCGAGGCCGAGGGGGTGCGCGTCCTGACCGGCGCGGAGGACCTCGCGGTGGAGAAGCGGGACGAGGGCGTGCTCCTCCGGATGCGCCGCCAGGGCCGGCCGGCCGAGGCCCCGGGCTCCCACCTGCTCGTCGCGGCCGGGCGCGCGCCGAACACCCACGACCTGGGGCTCGAGACGGCGGGCATCCGGACGGACGAGCGGGGCTACATCGCGGTGGACGACGAGCTGAGGACCAGCGCGCCGGGCGTGTGGGCCCTGGGCGACTGCAACGGGCGCGGCGCCTTCACCCACACCTCCTACAACGATTTCGAGATCGTCGCCGCCAACCTCCTCGACGGCGGACGCCGCCGGGTGAGCGACCGCATCCCCTGCTACGGCCTCTTCATCGACCCGCCCCTCGGCCGGGCCGGGATGACCGAGCGCGAGGCCCGCGCCTCGGGCCGCAAGGTCCTCATGGCCAAGAAGCCCATGGCCCACATCGGCCGGGCCAAGGAGCGCAGCGAGACCCAGGGCTTCATGAAGATCCTGGCGGACGCCGGGAGCGGGGAGATCCTGGGCGCGGCCATCCTCGGGATCGGCGGGGACGAAATCGTCCACACCCTCCTCGGCGCCATGTACGCCAAGGCGCCCTACCCCGCCCTCCAGCGCGCCATGCACATCCACCCGACGGTGTCGGAATTCATCCCCACGGTCCTGGGGGAGCTGAAACCCCTGGATTGAGCCTCCGGACATGAACCGGCGCGCTTCGCCCCGGCGGGAGCCCGGCCGGGCCGCCCCCGCAAGGATTTCCCCGATGACGGATGCGCCCTCAGTTGCCCTGGACGATGAGCTCGCCGCGCATCGAGGGGGGATGCTCGTCGCAGAGGAACTTGAACACTCCCGCCTTCTCCGCCTTGAACTTGATCGTCTGGATGCTCCCCCGCGTCACGCGGAAGACGTCCGTCTTGTAGGCATCGATGTGGATGGTGTGCTTGTCCCCGTTGATGCCCACGAAGTGCAGCGTCACGTCGTCGCCCCGCCGGACGAAGATCTGGGCCGGCAGGAACACGTAGGCCGAGACCTGCCAGTTCCCCGCCTTATCCGGCGCTTTCGTCTCGAAACCCTTCCCCTCCGGGAGCCTCATGCCGGGGAAAACCTCCTTCTTCACCGAGGCGGAGCCTTTGGGCTCCACCGCCAGCACATAGAACTCCCGCTCCGCCCCCTGGGCCTGCGGGAGCGCCCCCAGCCCCGCCAGCATTCCCGCAACCGCCGCAACCGCTGCCAACCACCGCATGGCAATCCCTCCTCCCTAGTCGCGCGCCCCCCTCGCTTCTGGCCGGGGAGGGAGCGCAGGAAATTTCGTCTGACAAAATATAAATTTAGCCTAAGCTAAACATTTTTGCAAGGGGTAGAAAAGATAGGCGCCCGGCCCGGAACCTGCGCGAATTTGAGGTCAGGGCCTTTCCCCGCCCCTGCCCTACATTCCCCCCGGGAGGCGGTGCGCCTGCCGCTCGCTGCTGCTGGGGAGGAAAAGCCGGGGTGTTCAGCGATTTTCACCGTTTTCCAGCCGAAAAAATCATGGCGCCCGGGACGGAGCGGGGGGAAGGACCCGGCCTTCCAGTAGATTCCGGGACATTCCGGCGAATTTTCCCGCCCCGCCTTGCCTCTCCTCCCCCTTCCGGCTACAAGGGGCGACCGGCCGGCCCCCCGAAGAATAGAGGAGAGCCCTTGAGCATGGATGACCTCGCCTTCTCCCCCATCGCGTCCCTCGCCCCGCGCATCGCGAGGGGGGAGGTGCGCCCCACCGAGGTGCTGGAGGCCTGCATCGCCCGCATCGAGGCCCACGACCCGGCCCTCAACGCCTTCATCGCGCGGACCTTCGGCCTCGCCCGCCGCCAGGCCCGCGAGCGCGAGGAGGAGCTCGCGCGGGGCCGGTGCCGGGGGCCGCTCCACGGCATCCCGGTCGCCCTCAAGGACCTGCTCGACCTGGAGGGCTTCCCCACGACGGCGGGGAGCCGCATCCT
>JACPCT010000401.1 GCA_016184445.1 Candidatus Tectimicrobiota bacterium
CTGCGCGAAGATGGCGAGCGGCTTCCCCTTCGTCTTGGGATCGACGATGAGCCCCCAAGTGGAGAACCGGCTCAGCAATCCGTTGTCGGGCCCCTTGCTATGCCAGATGAAGGTGTGGTCATCGAGGACCTCGATGCCCTTGAAGTCCCTGAAGTAGGCGGCCTGCCGGCTCTTGGTCTCGGGAGCCACGATGGTGTCGATGGAGTATTTCACCGCCGCCGCGGTGACCGGCGTCCCGTCCGTGAACTTGGCGTCCTTGCGGAGCCAGAACTTCATCTGGGTGGGACCAAGCCTCTCCCACCTCTCCGCGAGCCAGGGGCCGATCTTCCCGCTCCCCGTCTCAGCGGAGACGAGGGTGTCGTAGGCCCACCGCCAGGTGATCGTCCCGATGAAGTTCGACTCCGTCAGGGGGTGCATGGTGGGCGTCTCGCTGGGCAAAACGATGATCACCTTCTCCAGCGGGGCGGCCGATGCCTGGCCCCCGCACCAGCCCAGTACGAGCGCGATCAACACAGCGGCAAGAGTTCGCATGGATGAACCTCCTCCTCGTTGGAGCCGGCCGTCGACTTCCTTGATCAGGGCCATTCTAGCATGAACCGCCCTTCTCCCGGGCCCGCCGGCGGCCCGGGAATCAAGCCTGGATGAGCTCGATGGGCATCCGCTCGGGGCCCTCGACGAAGGCGGCGAAGTGGCCGCTCACGTGGCTGGGCATCTCCTGGAGGACGTTCACGCCCCCCCGGCGCATCTCCGCGAGGAGGCTCTTCAGGTCGTCCACCACGAGGCAGAAGTGGTGGATGCCGTAGCCCTTGGGCCGGGGCCCGTCCGCCTCGGTCAGGCCGTCCGCGGGCCGGGGGGTGCGGGCGCTGAAGACGGCCTCCGTGATGGAACGTGCCGACGACCGCCATGCCTGCCCCTCCCGGAATGTCCGCCGCCCCGTCTCCCCCCCCGGCGCCGTTGCCAGGAGGGGGCGGCGCCCTGCATGATGTGAGGGAGGGAGGGTATCACGTGGGCCAGAACAGCAAAAACCATCCCCAGGATCCCGTGCGCGAGGCGCTGGCCGAGCTCGAGCTGGAGGAGCGCCTGACGGTGGACCTCCTTGCGGGCTTCCTCCGCGACGAGGTGACCAAGGTCGGGGTGCGCAAGCTCGTGCTGGGCCTCTCGGGGGGGATCGACAGCTCGCTCTCGACCTTCCTCGCCGCCCGGGCGATGGGCCCCGGGAACGTCACCGGCGTCATCATGCCCTACCGCACCTCCAACCCCCAGAGCGAGCAGGACGCCCGGGCCGTGGCCGGGGCGAGCGGCATCCAGATCCGGGTGGTGGACATCAGCCCCCAGATCGACGCCTACTTCGAGCGCTTCCCGGACGCCGACCGCCTGCGCCGCGGCAACAAGATGGCACGCGAGCGCATGACCATCCTCTACGACCACTCGGCTTCGCTCTCGGCGCTGGTGGTGGGGACCTCCAACAAGACCGAGCTCATGCTCGGCTACGGCACCCTCTTCGGGGACATGGCGAGCGCGGTGAACCCCATCGGGGACCTCTACAAGACCCAGGTGCGCCAGCTCTCCCGCTGGCTGGGGGTGCCCGCCTCGGTGGTGGCCAAGGCGCCCTCGGCGGACCTCTGGATCGGCCAGACGGACGAGGAGGAGCTGGGCTACGCCTACGCCGAGGCCGACGCCGTCCTCTACCGGATGATCGACTGCCGCTGGGGCCGCGAGGATCTCCTGGAGGACGGCTTCCCGGCCCAGCTTGTGGACGGCCTCCAGCGCCTCGTCCAGCGGAGCCAGTACAAGCGGAGGCTCCCCCTCATCGCCAAGGTCTCCCACCGCACCATCGACCGCGACTTCCGCTACGCCCGCGACTGGGGCCTCTAGCCGCCGCGCGGCCTTCTCCCGCCGGGGCCCGCATGGAACCCGCGTTGCGCCCCGGCGGGGAAGCCGGCGCGGGCCGCCTCCTGGGGCTGGCCGAGGAATACTACGCCCACGACGGCCTCCGCTTCGAGGCGGAGGCGGCGCACCGGGCCCCCGGGCGGGGGCGGCACCGGCGCTTGAGCAAGCTCCCGCCGTGTGGCACGATGATGGAATCATCGGCCCACCCGAGATCGTCTGGCGGCCCCCGGCGCGCAGGGAGGGGGGGGGAGATGGCCCTCAAGGAAGGCAGCGCGGCGCCCGACTTCAAGCTCCGCGACGCGGAGGAGAAGGTCCACCGCCTCTCCCAGTACCGGGGGCAGAAGGTGGTCCTCTACTTTTACCCGAAGGACAACACCCCCGGCTGCACCGTCGAGGCGGAGGAGTTCAACAAGAGCCTCAAGAAGATCGGGGAGAAGGGCGCCGTCGTCCTCGGCGTCAGCCCGGACGACGCGGCGAGCCACCAGAAGTTCTGCGAGAAGCTCTCCCTCCGCTTCCCCCTCCTCTCGGACCCCGACGGCAAGGTGGCCGCGAGGTACGGCGCCTACGGGGAGAAGACCCTCTACGGCCGCACCTTCCACGGGGTCTACCGCACGACCTACATCATCGACGAGAAGGGCCGGGTCTCGAAGGTCTTCGAGAACGTGAAGGTGGAAGGCCACTCCGCGGAAGTGCTCAAGGCCCTCTGACGGGAGGGCCTCGGGGAGGACCCATCGTGCGCGAGAGGGCGGGCGGCTTGCGGTTCCCCGGGATGCGGTTTTTCCCCGTCCTGCCCTTCCTGGCGGCGCTTCTCCTGGCCTCCCCTGCGGCGGCCGACGGGATCGACCTCGAGCCCGAGCGCTCCTACGGGGATGTCCTCCTCCTCTACGGCAAGGGGCTGGCCGGCCGGGCGCCGCTCTGGCGCTGCGAGCCGGCGCGCAAGCTGGCCTGCGGGCGGGAGGGCTGCGCGGACGAGCGGGACCGCGCCCGGGTCACGCTCGACTTCGCCCGGGGCGCCTACCGGCGCTGCGACCGCAAGGGGTGCGAGACCCGCCCGATGACCCACCACGTGAGCGGCATCTTCACCCTGATCGATCTGAAGGACGGCGGGGCCTTCCTCAAGGCCGTGAACGACGGGAGCGAGTACGTCGAGGCGGTGAGCGAGAAGGGCGGCGCCGCCCTCACCTTCGGCGCCTGCGCCCCTGCCGGGAGCGCCCTCGCGCCCTAGGCCCCTCCAAAGCCTTTCTCCCTTCCCCGCCGGCTGGTAAGCTGGGGGGCATGATCTCCCCCTGGGCGGAGGGATGAGCCGTGATCCGGGCCG
>JACPCT010000402.1 GCA_016184445.1 Candidatus Tectimicrobiota bacterium
GCTCCGTTCTTCCAGCGGATCTTTGGCATCGGTTCTCCTCCTGGACCGGCTACCCGGCCCGTCCGGCCAGGGTGATGAGGGCGCGGGCGAGGACGTCGCACCCGCGGGCCGTGTCCTCCCAGGATGCGTCCTCGAGCTCCGAGTGGCTTTTTCCCCCCGCGCAGGGGCTGAAGATCATGGCCGCCGGCCCCAGTTCGGCCGTGTAGCGGGCGTCGTGCCCGGCGGCGCTCCACATGCGGCGGAAGCTGTAGCCCGCCTCGCGGCAGGCCCCCTCCACCGCCCCGATCGCCTCGGGGTGGAAGGGTAAGGCGGTGGAGCCCCCGACCTCCTCCACCGACACCTCGAGTCTCTCACGGCGCGCGGCGTTCTCGACGGCTTCCATCACCATCTCCCGGGCGCGGCGCATAAGGCTCTCGTCGCTGTGGCGGAAGTCCACCGAGAAGGCCGCCCGCTCGGGGATGACGTTGATGGCGTTCGGGGACACGGACATTTCCCCCACCGTGGCCACCATATCCGGATGGAGCCTGCCCGGGATCTCCCGGATGGCCGCGATGGCCCGTGCCGCTCCGACGAGGGCATCCCGGCGCATGGACATGGGGGTGGGGCCGGCATGGTCACGTTCGCCCTTCATGGTGACACGCAGCCAGACAATCCCGACGATGCCCTCCACGGCGCCCACCTGGACGCCCTCGCTCTCCAGCACCGGCCCCTGCTCGATATGCAGCTCCAGGTAGCTCCCCACGGGGCGGGGACGGCAGGGGAGAGCGCCCTTGTAGCCGATGCGCTCCAGTTCCTCACCGAAGCGCTTGCCCTCGCCGTCCCGGAGCGCGTAGGCCCAGTCGCGGCCGTACTTCCCGCAGAAGACCCCGCTGCCCAGCATGGCGGGGGGGAAGCGGGGGCCCTCCTCGTTCGTCCAGTTCACGACCTCCACCGGCCGCCGCGTGCGAATGCCCCGGTCGCCGAGGCTGCGCACCACCTCGAGGGCGGCCAGGACGCCGAGAGAGCCGTCGAAGCGGCCCCCGAAGGGGACCGAGTCCAGGTGGCTCCCGAGCATGGCGGGGGGAGCCGCCTCGTCCGCGCCGGGGCGGCGGGCGAACATGTTGCCCATTTCGTCCACCGCGACGGTGAGCCCAGCTTCCCTGCACCACGTGGCAAACAGGTCGCGCGCCGCACGGTCGGCGCCGGAGAGAGTGAGGCGGTGCACCCCACCGCCGGGCGTCGCGCCGACGCGGGCCATTTCCTCGAGGCTCCGCCGGAGGCGGTCGGGGTTGATCAGCAAGGCGGGAGGCTCCCTCCTTCGTCCGGGCACACAGGCATTCGTATCCCGGGATGGTGCCGGAGTCAAGAAAAGAGGGGGCTTTAGGACTGGGGCTTCAGGCCGAGCACTTTGCGGTAGATGCTCCTCACCCGCTGGGTGTGGCGCTCGTAGTGGGCGAGGAGCTTCGCCCGGGAGCTCCCCTCCTCGTCGTCCATGAAGCCCAGGCGGCGGGCGAGCATCTCCATCTCCTCCGGCGTGGAAGGGAAGGTGTGCAGGGGCTGGGCCCGGGCGATGCGCAGCCGGTTCTCCACCTGGCGGAGGAAGCGGTAGGCCTGGAGGAGGGCTTCCGCGTCCTCTCCTTCCAACAGATGCGCGTCCCGCAGGGCGCGGATCGCCTCGACGGTTTCGGGGCGGCGGATGGCGGGGTTCTCCCTGCCGTGGGAGATGAGGAGGTACTGGACCAGGAACTCGATGTCGGTCAGCCCGCCGTGCCCCAGCTTGAGGTCGATCTCGCCCTTCGCCTCGTGCGTCAGCTCGCGCTCCATCCGGGCGCGCATGTGGTCGACCTCGGCCGCGAGGTTGGGGGGCACCCCCCGCTCGAAGACAAACCCGGTCACCAGCTTCATGAAGCGGCGGGAGAGGTCGGGCGAGCCGGCGATGGGCCGGGCGCGGCAGAGGGCCTGCCTCTCCCAGATCTCCGCTCGATCCTGGAAGTACGCCTCATACACCTCGAGGGGAGCGGCAATCGCCCCTTTCTGCCCCTCGGGGCGCAGCCTCAGGTCGATCTCGTAGGCGCGCTCGCCCATGGAGGGCGCTGAGAGGCCGTCCCGCAGGGCGGTCGCGAGCCGCAGGAAGAACTCGTGGTTGGACACAGCACCCCGCGCGGCGGGCCGTCCGCCCGCTTTGCCGTCCGTCGCGCCGGGGCGGCTGTACACGAAGATGAGGTCGAGATCGGAGCCGAAGTTCATCTCCTGGCTCCCCAGCTTGCCCAACCCGATGACAGAGAAGCCGGCGGGTGCTCCGGTCTCCTCGATCGGGTTTCCGTGAAGGGCGAGGAGCTCCTCCGAGGCGATCCGCAGGCCCACAGAGACGACCGCCTCCGCCAGCTCCGTGAGGTCGCCCATGGTCTGGTGGATGTCGGCCTCGCCGAGGATGCTCCGCAGGCCTATGGCCAGCTCCTCCCCGCGCTTGGCGGCGCACAGGCGGGCGAACTGCTGGGCGGTGTCCGAGCCCCGGAACGCCTCGGCGGAGAGCTCCGCGGTCAGCGCCTCGGCCGGCTTT
>JACPCT010000403.1 GCA_016184445.1 Candidatus Tectimicrobiota bacterium
CGAGGGCCGGGAGCTCCTGGCCGCCCTCCACCTCGCGGAGCAGCCCGACGTGCGCCTCGACTTCATCGTGCGCGGGGAGGACGGCCCCTGGCGCTTCGGCGCCTCGCGCTACCTCGTCCCCGAGGCCTCCGAGCGCGAGGCCTGGGCGCGCGCCCTGCTCCTGCACCTCCACGCGCGCTTCGGGGGGGAGGAGGACCGGATCAAGATCGAGATATTGAGGGGGGTGAAGGAGGGGGAGGGCGATCCTCCCTCTGCCGGAGGTGGAGGGGAGGGGTGAGGGGGGGTTGGGCTGGGTTGTTCAGCCTCCGTTCATTTGTGCCGGGTGCCGACGGACGACCCTAGCCCGTATTTCCCTTCTATCCGCCGGAGAATTTCCATGCGAGATCGCTATTATATTACATCCCCAAGAATCCGTTTCTCCACCATGATCAAGACGTGATAAAGATTTAAAAAGGGGAAAACCGCTCATCGACCCGCATCGGGCGCGCTACGGATCTTGTTTGTATGGAGTTTCTTTATTTGGGGCCTGCCTTGATGATGCGAAAAATGCCGTTTTTCCAAGCTGCATGTGCCTCTCGAACGACGGTCACGGAAAACACCCCGCCTTTGGTGATGCACCGTACAAGAAACTTCAACGTAGGCTCGTTGGTCTTGAAGATCGCTGCTTCACCGGCTCCGTGAATACCTGGGTTGATAGCGAATGTAATGCCACCCGCCATCCCTGCCCAATACATCATATGGGGTTCGTTCGGGAAGAAAGGGCGATCCACCGTGGCGCACTCCCCCGCGTCCGGCAGCTTCATCTTCGCCGGTTTGGCGGCTTTTACAAATTGGATCCAGAGTGTCTGTATATTCTTGTCAGAAATCGTTTGATAAGGATAGAGGGCGTTCAAACCATTACCCCCCTTGCAAATCATTGTAAAGGGTAGATTGATTTTAAATATCTCAGGCGAAGCGGCGTGCGCCGGCCGCGCAAGCCCGGAGAGGCTCATCACAAAGGCCACAGCGGTCAGAATCTTCACCGTGCGCTTCATCTCGGCATCCTCCCCCCCTCCACAGCCATCTCGGAAAGCGAGATTTCCCAAATCCGGGATTTCCGGGATGGCATTTGAACCGACTGGCCATGTATTCCTTGGATATGAATTTAGGACCTTTGGCTCAAATTGTGCCACACGTTTCTAAAAAAACTCCGATTTTAGTGAAGAAGCTCACATCTTATTATCCCGATGCCAGCGGCTCTGGCAGGGCCTATTTTCGATCCTTGTTCGGCAGGGCATGCGCTCCTCCCGCACCTTCCCCCCCGGCCCCTAGGCCCCCACCCTCGATATCGCGGCGGCGGAGAGGAGCCGGGTCGCCGCCATGGTGAGGAAGACCCACATCCAGCCGTCCGGGGAGGCGAGGGAGAGCCACCCGAAGAACCAGGCCTGGGCCGCCGCGTAGAAGTAGCCGTGGAAGGTCAGCAGGCCCGCCGCCGTCCCGGCGAGCCGCCGCCCGGCCAGGTCCACGGCCAGGGCGTGCACCGGGGCCATGCTGATCGCGAACCCCCCGACGATGAGGAAGGCGGCGGCCCGGGCGGCGGAGTCCGCCGGGCTGAGGGCCACCCCCGCGATGGCCGAGGCGCTCACGAGGGCCGCGAGGCGGATGACGGCCGAGCGGTTGCCCTTGAAGAGGCGGTCCGAGACGTAGCCTCCCGTCAGGGGCCCGAGCATGAGCCCCACCGGGTAGGCGAAGGTCACGAGGGCCATCCGCTTGAGGTCGAAGCCCCCCGCCTGGGCGTAGTAGACCGGCACCCAGGTGACCAGGCCGTAGCGGGTCAGGGTGTCGAGGCCCCGGACGTGGCAGGCGATCTGGAGGCGCCAGTTCTTGAGCAGGTGGAGGTAGGGGCGCAGCCCCCGCTCGCTCCCCTCGGAGGCGTCCTCGGCAGCGCGGGAGACCCCCTCCGGCTCGGCGTACTCGGGGAGCCCCGCCTGGGAGGGCCGGTCGCGGACGGCGAGGTAGAAGAAGACGCCCGCCAGGGCGAGGGCGAGGGGGGGCCAGCGCAGGGCCGCCCGCCAGCCCCAGGCCGAGGCCACCCAGGGCGCCACCATCCAGACGAGCAGAAGCGCCGTCCCGGCGGAGGCGTTGGCCGAGCCGATGGCCCGGCCGCGCTCCAGCCGGGGCCACCACTGGGCGATGAGGGCGAGGCCGGGGGCCCAGGTGGCGGCGTTCACGAAGCCGGCCGCCGCCCAGGGGATGAAGAGGCCGTGGACCGAGCCTCCGAAGCTGGCGAGGACGTTGAAGAGGGCGGTCCCGAGGGCGCCGAGGAGGATGATCAGGCGGAAGCCCGCGCGCTCGGCCAGGCGCCCCCACACGAGGCCGCCCAGGGCGAAGCCCCAGAACATCCCGGCGTTGATCCAGCCCGTGTCGGCCTGGGTGACGCCCAGGTCCGCGATGACGGCGGGCTGGACCAGGCTGAAGTTGAAGCGGCCGAGGTAGTTGAAGGAGTAGAAGGCGAAGTAGGCGATGAGGACGCGCCACTTCCATCGGTGGTAGGCGGAGGAACACCCACATCCAGCCGTCCGGCACCGCCAGCGAGAGCCAGCCGAAGAACCACGCCTGAATGGCGCCATAGATGTAGCCGTGGGCGTCCAGCACCCCCGCCGCCGTCCCCGCGAGGCGGCGCCCGGCCAGGTCCACGGCGAGCGCCTGGATGGGGGTCATGTTCACGAAGAAGCCGCCCACGGAGAGCAGGAGGACGGCCAGCGGGACGCTGCCCGCGGGGCTGAAGGCGATGCCCAGGGCGGCCGCCGCGCTCACCGCCGCGCTGATGACGATGACGGGGGTGCGGTTGCTCTGGAAGAGGCGGTCCGAGATGAGCCCCCCGGCGATGGGGCCGAAGAGGTAGCCCAGCGGGTAGGCGAAGGTCAGCCAGCCCATCTGCTGGAGGGTGAAGCCGCCCACCTGGGCGTAGTAGACGGGGGCCCAGGAGACGATGCCGTAGCGCACCACGTTGTCGAGGCCCTTCACGTGGCAGGCGATGAAGAAGCGCCAGTTGCCCAGGAGGTGCAGGTAGGCGCGCAGGCCGCTCTCGCTCTCGCCGCCGGCGGCCTCGGCGTCGCGCGAGACTTGGTCGGACTCGCGGTACTCGGGCAGGCCCAGGTCGGCGGGCTTGTCACGCACCGAGAAGTAGAAGAGGAGGCCGGTCAGCGCGATCAAGAGCGGCGGGTAGCGCAGGGCCGCCCGCCAGCCCCAGTGGGCCGCCACCCAGGGCACGACCGCCCAGACGACGAGGAGGGCGATCCCGGCCGAGGTGCCCACGAGGCCGATCGCGCGCCCG
>JACPCT010000404.1 GCA_016184445.1 Candidatus Tectimicrobiota bacterium
CGGACAGGGCGCCGTCGAACGTGGTGATGAGCGCCACCGCCATGCCGGGGCCCAGGGCCTCAAGCCCGCCCGTCATGGACTTCAGCATCGCGATGAGGCCGATGAGGGTGCCGACCATGCCGAAGGCGGGGGAGTACTTCGCCATGGCCTTGAAGATGCGGGCCCCCTCCTCGTGGCGCGAGAGGAGGCCCTCGAGCTCGGTCTCCAGGACGGCCCGCACGAGCTCGGGCGGCTGGCCGTCGATGATGAGCTGCAGGCCCATGCGCATGAAGCGGTTGTTGACGTTGGTGGCGTCCTGCTGAAGGCTCAGGATGGATTCCTTGCGCGCCTTGTGGGCGAGGCGGACGATGGCCGAGATGTAGGCGCCCGCATCCGAGATCTCCCGCCGGAAGACGTTCCGCATGACGCGGAACACCCCCACCACGCGCTGGAGGGGAAAGCTCATCAAGATGGCGGCGGCCGTGCCCCCGAAGACGATCATGACGTCCCACGCAAGGGGCGCCCGCGGCGTGAGCGGACCCGCGACTTCGCCCCAACAGGCCGCCAAGCGGGGCTTTCCCCAGCCATCTCAAACCTTGGCTCATATTATCGTGAAAACAAGGGGATTTCTCAATCCTCCCCCGCGGAGGGCATCGGGGCTAGACCCGGCCGTCCGGGGGAAGGACCACCATCGTCTCCGTCCAGACCCGCCGGGACTGGGCCAGGAGAAACTCCAGGGATTCGGCCACTAGCTCGGGGGGGATCATCTTTCCTGTGTCGAACTCCCCTGGGATGTCCTTCCACATCCCGGTGGCGGTGGCCCCTGGGCGCAGGACGCTCAGGCGGATGCCGCGGCCGCGCAGCTCCTCGGCCAGGGCCCGGGACATCCCCTCCAGGCCCGCCTTGGCCGCGCAGTAGGCCGCCGCCCCGCGGAACCCCGTCACGGCGCCGATGGAGGAGATGTTCACCACGTCCCCGCCCGAAGCCTCCAGGTGGGGGGCGAAGGCGCGGATGAGGAGGAAGGGCGCCTTGAGGCAGATGGCCAGGGTGGCCTCGAAGTCCGCGGGGGTGAGCTCCTCCAGCTCCCGGAAGACGCCCGCGCCCGCGTTGTTCACCAGGGCGTCCACCCCCCCGAGCCGCCGGGCGGCGATCTCGGCCAGGGCCTCGACCTCCTCCTCGGAGGTCAGGTCGCAGCTGTGGGGAAAGACCTGGCCCTTGGCGGGCTTGGCCTCGAAGGCGAGGGAGGCCAGGGCCTCGGCGTCCCGGGCCACGGCCAGCACCCGGGCGCCCGCGCGGGCGAGGCGCAGCGCGGCCGCCCGGCCGATGCCGCGCGAGGCCCCCGTGAGGACCACCCGCTTGCCCGCCACGCCCTGGGCGCTCCCGGGGGGCATCTCAGCTTTCTCCCCGGTAATCCACGAAGTTCCGCTCGTTCTCGAACAGGCGCACGCGGTGGAGGAGGCCCGGGGGCAGGTGCTCGGCCAGGCGCTCCCAGATGGCCATGGCGATGTTCTCCGCCGTGGGGATGCGGCCCTTGAGGTAGGGGGCGGCGTCCTCGTTGAGGTTGCGGTGGTCGAGGGGCTCGACCACCTCGCGGCGGATGAGGCCCTTGAGCTGGGCCAAGTCGTAGGCCATGCCCGTCTCCGGGTCCACCGGCCCGCGCAGGGTGACCTCCACGACGTAGTTGTGGCCGTGGTAGTGGGGGTTGGCGCACAGGCCGTAGAGCGCCTCGTTCCGCCCGGCGGACCAGGCGGGGTTGAACAGGCGGTGGGCCGCGCAGAACTCCTCCCGGCGGGTGATCTCGATCACGGTCCCTCTCCCCGGGAAGCGGGGGCTCGGCGGGGGCGTTGTGCCGGCCGGGGCGCTTTGATAGGGTTCGGCTACGCCGGTATCAAGATACCCGCATCCCCGAGACCCCCGCAAGGAGAGCCCGATGGCACGCGCCCCGAAGATACTGCCCGGCCCCGCCAAGACGAAAGGCTTCGTGAAGGCCGCGAAGGGAGTCTATGTCTACGTCGGCGGGAACGGCGCCACCAACTTCGGCCTGATCATCACGAACGACCAGCCCGTCATCGTCGACAACGACATCCGGGTGCGCAGGGAGTTTCTCGCCGGGGCGCGCAAGCTCGCCAGGAAGCCGGTGGGCCTCGTCCTCAACACCCACCACAACTTCGACCACACCTCCGACAACGGCTACTACCACGAGAAGGGGGCCGTCTCCTTCGGCGTGGACCTCATCACCCAGGAGATGGAGCGCGAGGAGAAGGCGGGCATCTGGGTGAAGCAGATGGCGGGCCGGGGCCCCGACGTGACCCCCTTCATCGGCAAGCTCCACATCGCGCCCCCCCAGGTGACCTTCGAGGAGATGATCACCATCCGCTACGGCGGGCGCACCTTCCAGATGATCTACATCGACCACTGCCACACCCTGGGCGACTCGGTCGTGTGGATGCCCGAGGAGCGCATCCTCTTCACGGGGGACCTCGTGGACAACCGCACCCTCCCCGTCAACCGGCTGGGGAACTTCGCCAACTGGATCGCCGCCATGGACATCCTCGATATGTTCCCGGCCAAGCGCATCATCCCCGGCCACGGTCCCCTCCCCGGCCCAGGCACGACCGCCATCCGGGAGAACAAGGACTACCTCCTCCGCCTGCGCGACCGCACCCGGGCCGCCCTGCGGAAGGCCAAGACCCCCGAGAAGGCCGCCCCCCTCGTGCTGATGCCCGAGTACCAGCGCTGGTACCGCTACGGGAACGTCGGGGTGAACGCCCTCAAGATGGCCCAGGAACTGAAGGGGAAGAAATCATCAAAATAAAACTGCCGAATATGGCCAGAAGGCTCTAGAAATTGGCAAGTTCATACTCCCTTTACATCGATGAAGCTGGCGATGAAGGGCTTCCATGGCTGAACTCAAGAAACCCAGGCAGCCCGCCATGGTTCATCGTTTCGGGCGCTGTGATGATCAC
>JACPCT010000323.1 GCA_016184445.1 Candidatus Tectimicrobiota bacterium
GGGCGGCCCCGCCGGCGGTCTCCCAACGGTACCCTCCGCCGGGGCTGGGGGCTCGCCTGCGTGCGCTACCCCACGGGGGGCGGGGCCTCGGGAGCGGTGGTCAAGGTGAACGAGGATGGCGGGGTGACCGTCCTGGCCGGCTGCGCGGACCTGGGAACCGGGGCGGCCACCCTCGCCGCCCAGGTGGCGGCCGAGGTGCTGGGGGTGGGGACCGGCGCGGTGCGCGTCCGCATCGCCGACACCGAGACCACCCCCTTCGACGCCATCGCCGGGGGCAGCCGCACCACCTTCAACATGTGCCACGCCGTGCGCCGCGCAGCCGAGGACGCGCGGGCACAGCTCTTCGCCCAGGCCGCGCGGATGCTTGAGACCTCGCCGGAGGACTTAGAGATCCTGGAGGGACGGATTGCCGTCCGGGGGGCGCCCAGCCGCTCCCTCCGGCTGGCCCAGGCTGCGAGCGCGGCCGTCTCGGCGGGCGAGGGCCCCCCGACGGGGCGGGGGGCCTACCGGGGGCTCAACCCGCCCCACGAGGCGGCCAACGTGGAGGGCCACCCGGAACCCTCCCGGCCGGGGCCGGAGTTCTCGACCCAGGTGGCCGAGGTGGAGGTGGACATGGAGACGGGTGAGACGCGCGTGGTCCGCGTCGTGAGCGCCCAGGACGTGGGCTTCGCCATGAACCCCCTCACTCTCTCGGGCCAGATCGAGGGGGGCATCACGCAGGGCCTGGGCTGGGCGGTGGCCGAGGAGCTTCCCCACGCGGGCGGGCGGCTGCTCGACGCGGGATACGAAAACATGCACGTTCCCACCAGCCTGGACTCGACCGAGGTGGTGAACCTGATTCTCGAATGCGCCGACGTGGAGGGACCCTTCGGGGCGAAGGGTGCGGGGGAGATCCCCCTCATCCCGGCCGCCCCCGCCGTGGCCAACGCCATCGCGGACGCCATCGGGGACCCGAAAAACCCCCACCTGAACCGCCTGCCCATCACGCCGGAACGGGTCCTGCGGGCCATCCGGTCGGCGGGGGAGGGCCACCCCCGCCCGGGCCATAGGACGCCCGGCTGAGCGTGTGGCCGCCCAGCCTCATCCCGCTTTTCCCGCCAGCCAGGAGAATGGCGACATGGAATTCAAGCTGACCGAACGTCAACTGGCTCTCCAGCGCATGGCCCGCGAGTTCGCCCGCAAGGAGATCCGCCCGGTGGCGCGCGAGCTGGACCGCAGGCCCAACCCGATGGACCGGAGCCCGGTCGAGGTCCTGGACAAGGCGAGCCGGCTCGGCCTCCGGACCCTGGGCCTCGCCGAGGCGTGGGGCGGGGGCGGAGCGGACATGGTCACCCTGTGCATCGTGGGCGAGGAGCTGGGCTGGGGCGACCTGGGCACCAGCGTCATCCTCGAGCAGGACTGGAAGCTCTCCCGCGTCTTCGAGACCCTGATGACGGAAGAGCAGAAGCGGAGCTTCCTCAGGGCGTTCGCCGAAGATCACCGCTACCACTTCAGCATCGCGGGCTCCGAGCCCGACTCCGGCTCGGACAACCTCATCCCCTACGACGCCCCCGGCGTCGGCCTGCGCACCACCGCGCTCCGCAAGGGGGACCGGTGGGTGATCAACGGGATGAAGCACTTCATCTTCAACGCGGGGCTCTCGAAGCTCTACATGGTGAACACGCGGACGGACCCCGCGGCCGGCGTCTCCAGGGGGACGACCTTCTTCCTCGTGACTCCGGACTTGGATGGCTTCTCCTACGGCCGCTACCACGACAAGATGGGCATGCGCCTGGGGCCCAACCGCGAGCTCATCTTCCGTGACATGGAGATCCCGGACGCCAACCGCGTCGGCGAGGTGAACGGGGCCTACGCCGCCCGGCGGAAGATCCGCGGCTCGAACATCGAGGCGGTCTCCCCCTGCCTGGGAGTGGCCCGCGCCGCCTACGAGGACGCGATCGAGTACGCCCGCAACCGCGTCCAGGGGGGCCGGCCCATCATCGAGCACCAAGCGGTGGGCTTTCTCCTCTGCGACTGCTTCATCCAGCTGGAGGCCGCCCGGCGCCTCCTCCACTACGCCGCCTGGACCGCCGAGAACCCGGACATCTACGACTCCAAGCTGGCCTTCATGACCAAGGCCCACATGGGGGAAGTCTGCTTCGAGGTCGCCCGCAAGGCCCTCGAGGTCTGGGGAGGCATGGGCTACATGACCGAGGCCCCGATGGAGAAGTACCTGCGGGACGTGACGGCCTTTCTGCACTCCGAGGCCACGAACCAGGTCATGCGCATCCGCTCCATGCCCTTCCTGTAGGCCGGCGCCGCTCGCCCCCCCCGATCGCACGCGGGTGGGCCCGCGGCGTGGTGGCCGCCATGAACTGCCGGATGGATGATTGAAAGTCGGAACCAACGGAGGAGCTACGACATGGGTGAACGCTTGGGTTACATCGGCTTGGGCAAGATGGGGCTGGCTCTCTCCCGGGCGCTCATCGCCGACGGCCACGCCGTGTGCGGCTACGACATCGATCCGGCGCGCATGCAGATGCTGA
>JACPCT010000324.1 GCA_016184445.1 Candidatus Tectimicrobiota bacterium
CTCCTCCTCGACGCGGCGCGCTTCCCCCGCGTGAAGCTCTGCGCGGGCTGGGTCACCAAGCGGGTGATGGCCGACCTGGAGCTCGACCCGGCGTCCTACCCCCACACCCTCCAGCCCTTCGCGGCCGTCTACGTGGGCTACGACGGCACCCTCGCGGAGACGCGTTGGGAGGAGCCGGCCAGCTACGGCATCATTCGCAAGGAGTTCGACACCTTCCTGCTGCGCCGCGCCGAAGCGGCGGGGGCGTGCGTGCGCGAAGGGGTCCGCGTCCGGGCCGTCGAGGCGGGAAGCGAGGGGGTGCGCATCGAGACGGGGGAGGAGGCCTTCGAGGCCCAGGTGGCCATCGGGGCCGGGGGGCACACCTGCCCGGTCGCACGAGCGCTCGGCGGGGTTTCGGAGAATGAGTCTGTCGTCCTCACCCAGGAGAGCGAGACGTTCGTGGGGGAGGAGCGCCTGCGCGCCGTTGCCCCCCACTACGGTCTGCCCGAGCTGTTCGCCGAGCCCGACTTCAAGGGTTACGCCTGGTACTTCACCAAGGGAGGTTTCCTGAACATCGGGGTCGGGTGCGTCGGCAAGCGGCCGGGCGTGCACGAGCGGCGCGATGTCCTCCTGACGCGCCTGCGGAGGACCGGAAGGCT
Organism: Candidatus Tectimicrobiota bacterium; assembly: GCA_016184445.1. Taxonomy (GTDB): domain Bacteria; phylum UBA8248; class UBA8248; order UBA8248; family UBA8248; genus 2-12-FULL-69-37. The sequence goes on from JACPCT010000324.1 coordinate 639, forward strand.
GCCCGGGGGCGTAGAGCTCACCCCCTTCAAGGGGCACGCCTACTCGGTCCGGCGGTGCGATGTCCGGCGGGTAGCGGGGGAGCGCTTCGTCCTGGTGGGCGACTCAGCCGGGCTGGCCCGGGACTTCAGCGGCGAGGGCATCGGGCCCGCCGTGCGGAGCGCCTGCCTCGCCGCCGAGGCCGTCGCGGACTGGCTGGCTGGCCGGGCAAGCCTCGCCGCGTACGCCCAGCGCATCGAGGCGCTTTACGGCTCCGGCGGGAAAGGGTGGGCCGGCCGGATGGCCGGCCTCCTGCCGGAGGGAGTGGTGCGGGCCGTGGCCAAGGCGATCTGCGGCAACGCCTGGCTGCGCCGCCGCTTGGTTCTGGAAGGGGCGTTCGGCATCGGCTGAGCCTCCTTTCCGAACGTTCCCTGGGCGCAATCGGGGGCAGAGCATGGTCCGGACGCGGGGCAAGGAGTTCGACGCCAAGGCGATCTCCCACCACTACGATCTCTCCAACGAGTTCTACGAGAGCTTCCTGTGCGAGAACATGGCTTACACCTGCGCCTACTACCGGACGCCCGACGGCGGCCTCTCCCAGGCGCAGCGGGACAAGATGGACCTCGTCTGCCGCAAGCTCCGCCTCTCCCCTGGAGAGGACTACCTGGACATCGGCTGCGGCTGGGGCAGCCTCGCCATTTGGGCCGCTAAGCACTATGGCGTGAACGCCACGGCCTTTACCCTCTCGCGCGAGCAGGCCGAGTACGGCCAGCAGTGGGCCCGCCGCGAGGGCGTCGAGGACCGCTGCCGCATCCACCACATGGACTACCGGGATTTCCCGCGGAACCACACCTTCTGCAAGATCTCCGCCATCGGCATCATCGAGCACGTGGGCATCGCGAACTACCCCATGTTTTTCTCCTCCGTGCGCGAGCGCCTGCGGGAGGGCGGCCTGTTCATCAACCACGGCATCACCCGCAACAAGTTCTGGAAGCACACGAGCCAGACGGACTTCCTGCTCAAGAACGTCTTCCCCAACGGCGAGCTCGACGACATCACCCACATGATGGACGTCATGGAGAGCCAGGGATGGGAAATCCTCGACGTCGAGAACCTCCGGCTGCACTACGCCCGGACGTGCCGCCACTGGTTCGAGCGCCTCGAGGCCAATGCGGCCCGCATCAAGGAGCTCGTGGGGGAACGCAAGTACCGCATCTACCGGGTCTGGCTCGCCTGCTCCTCGGCGTCTTTCTACTCGGGCTCCCTGGGCCTGTACCAGGTGCTCCTCCAGAAGCACCAGATCAGCCGCCGGTTCGACCACCCGGGGACGCGCGAGGACATCTACCGCTTCTTCCTGACGCCGGACGAGGAGCCGCGTGACGCCGGCGCGTAGTCATTTCCTCGGAGACGTTCGGGAAGCGGGAGGGGCCGCCTTTCACCCTGCCTGGTTCTGCCCCGGCGCCATGCTCCAGAGCGCCTGGGGACCGATCTTCCGCCGGTTCCCCGCTCTCCCCTGGCGCCGCGAGCGCTGGCCCACCCCGGACGGCGATTTCCTCGACCTGGATTTCCTGGACCCGCGGCGCCCCGGTGCGCCCACTCTCCTCGCCCTGCACGGCCTGGAGGGATGCTCCCGCTCTCACTATGTCCAAGGATTGGCGGGCGAGGCGGCCCGGCGGGGAGGGGGGGTGGTGGCCCTAAATTTCCGCTCCTGCAGCGGCGAGCCCAACCTCACCCCCCGCTTCTATCACAGCGGGGAGACGGAGGACCTCCACTTCGTTGTCGCCCGGCTGATCGGGCGCCTGGGGGGGCCCTTGCTGCTGGCGGGGTTCTCCCTGGGCGGGAACGTGCTCCTCAAGTGGCTGGGGGAGCGGGACGGGGGGATTCCAGCCGCGGTCCGGGGCGCGGCGGCG
>JACPCT010000325.1 GCA_016184445.1 Candidatus Tectimicrobiota bacterium
CTCCTCCTGCGCGTCCACGCCCTGCCCGGGCCGGCGAGGCTGCCGGTGCGGGAGGCCTACGCGGGCTGCCGGTCCTGGGTGGACCTCCAGGACGAGGTGGAGACGGCGGGCTCGGTCCCCGTGCTGGACGAGGGAGCCTTCGCCCGCCGGGCGGAGGCCATCCGGGCGGCCCTCGCGGGCGGGAACTGACCGATAGGTTCGAAGCCCGCACTCGTCCGCTGGAGTGGCGGGGCTGATTCTCCCTCTCCCGAGTTCTTAGGGGCCCCCAAGCGGCCCCGCCGCTTGGGGCATGGGAGAGGGCCGGGGTGAGGGGAGGCCCCGGGCCGGATTTTCCCTCACCCCCTTCCCCTCTCCCAAAGGGAGAGGGGAACACCCGGGTGAGAGCCCGTTTCAGCGCCGGGCCGGTGAACGGCCCGGTCCGGCTTCCCGGCTCGGCCCGGCGGTTCCGGGCGCGGGCGCACCTGTGCCATAATGGCCGGGCATTCCCCGGCGGCCTTCCCGAAAGGAGAGCAAGATGAACGTGACGATGTGGAACTGCTACGTTTGACCCTACGCCTACCGGGCCACGGAGTGGCTCACCCGACTTGGGCAGAAGCGCAAGGATCTGAAAGTCACCTACAAGGCCTTCGTCCTCGAGCAGGCGAATTTCGGGGAGGCGCGGGGGCCGGAGTGGAAGGCCTGGGAGGACAAGACCTTCCCCAGCCGGGACATCCCCCCGCACGAGGCCTCCAAGTGCGCCGCCCTCCAGGGGGAGGAGCCGTTCGCCCGCTACCACCTGGCCCTCCACCGGGCCAAGCACGTTGACAAGAAGGACATCACCAACCAGCTCATCCTTCGCGACATCGCCCTCCAGGTGGGGCTCGACGCGGCCCGCTGGGAGGAGGACATGAAGAGCGGGGCCGCCATCCCCCTCATCGCCCAGGACCACGGGGAGGCGGCCGCCGAGGGGATCTTCGGCGTCCCCACGCTCTACTTCGGGAGCGGGAAGCCCGTCTTCGTGAAGCTCGACGAGGGCGACTGGGAGGGCAAGGACGACGCGGGGCTCTTCGACGCCGTCCGCGCCGCCGTCGCCGATCGCCCCTACCTGCTGGAGCTTAAGACCCCCGAGTCCGCCCAGCGGGCCGAGGCCTCCCGCAAGAGGTACGCCAAGTACACGGGCGCGAAGGCCTGATTCCGGGGCGGGGAGGCGCTCATCAAATGCCGGCCGGGGAGTACCCCAAGCCCGTCGACCTGACGGTGGACAAGACGGCCCGCGAGCTCCGCATCGCCTGGGCCGGCGGGCGCAAGTCCGTCTTCGGGTTCGACTACCTCTCGGCCCTGTGCCCCTGCGCCAACTGCCGCGAGAAGCGCCTCGAGCGGGAGCGGAACCCCCTGGCCGTCCTCACGGGGCCCACGGGCCCCGCCGTGCTGGACGACGCCTCGATGGTGGGCCGCTACGCCATCCAGTTCGCCTGGCGGGGCGGGTGCAGGAGCGGCATCTACTCGTTCGACTACCTCTACGAGATCGACCCCGCCCGCGCCCGCGAGTCGCTGGCCGCCGAGGAGGATGAGAAGTGAAGGACGGCCAAACCCCTCAATCCGGCCCGCCGGCCTGCCCCACCTGAGTGAGCGGCCTCCTGCTCCTTTCGGTCTGGAAGGGGCTGCGGTGGATGGGGAAGGGGATATGGGGGCTGGTGAGGGCCACATCGGCGGCGCGGCGGAATATGTAGGGGCGTTCCATGGAACGCCCCTACGGAATCGTCAGCGGCGCGGAGGATCCGTAGGGGCGTACGGCCGTACGCCCCTACCCAAAGGCGTGGACCGGCCGGTGAGAATTTCCTTCACCTCCCGAGCACCATCCGCGCCCCGAGGACGATCACGAGCGCGCCGATCACGCGCTTGAGGGTGAGGGCGGGGATGTTCCGGAGGAAGTAGGCGCCCAGCACCCCCCCGCCGATCCCGCCCAGCCCCATCATGATCGCGTAGGTCCAGGGCACGAGGCTGTGGCGGGCGTTCTCGAAGGTGGCCGCCCCGTTCGCGAAGATCCCGGTCACGAGGGAGAGGGCGATGGCCTGCCGGGCCGTCAGCGTGGGCAGCATCATCAGGACGGGGATGTTGACGACCCCCCAGCCCAGGCCGATCGAGGAGTTGAGCGTCCCCGAGGTGAACCCCAGCAGCAGCACGATCCAGGCGTAGACGTCCAAGAGCGGCCTCCCGTCGGTGCTCGCGCGCCCGCGCGCGGAAAGAGGTATGATGCGTCCTTCCGCAGGATAAGCCCTGGGAGGCAGGAACCCAAGGAGGAGAGAGACCCATGCCCAAGATCCAGCTCCAGCCCGCCGCGCTGCGCGTCCCCCCCGCCCCCTACGTGCCGGGCACCAAGCGGGGGCCCTTCGTCTTCACGGCGGGCCAGGTCGCGGTGGACAAGGACAACCAGGTCGTGGGCGAGGGCGACATCCGCGCCCAGACACGCCAGGCCTTGAAGAACATCGAGGCCGTCCTCAGGGAGGGCGGCGCCACCCTCGCCGACGTGATGAAGACCACGGTCT
>JACPCT010000326.1 GCA_016184445.1 Candidatus Tectimicrobiota bacterium
AGTCCTCTAGGCCCGGCAAAAATGAAGTGGGCCGACTTCCCCCTCTCCCTCTGGGAGAGGGAGAAGAGGCCAGCCCCCGCGTGACTTGAAACGCTCATGCCGGCTGCAAGAGCCGCGTGAGCGGGCCGATGTCCCGGGCCCCCTCCAGCCCCCACCAGCCCTCCCAGGCGGCCTCGGCCTGGTCCTTGGAGAGGGAAGCCAAGGCGCACTCCATGAACTTCTCCCTGAGCTCCCCGGCCGGGATGGGGCGCTCGACGTGGCCCTTGGGGCGCACCTCCATGCGGCGCACCTCGCGCCCGCCCTTGAGGCGCACCCAGACCTCGGCGCGGTGGCTCTCGGGGTCGTCCCGGGCGAGCTCGGGGTCGACCTCGAACGTGACCCGCCGCTGGAGCGATTCGACGAGGGGCCGCCGCACGCTCGCCTCCTCGAACTGGGGGATGCTCACCCGCCCGTCCACCACGGCCGAGGCTAGGCAGAACTGCATCGAGAACTTCCCCTCCAGCCCCGTCCGGGCGAAGGGGTAGCGCAGGATCTTCTTGGCCATGGGGGAGGATGTGGCGCCGATGGCCTCCACCTCCCCGGCCCGCACCCCCTCCCTCTCGCAGAGGGCGATCATGGCGTCGATGCCGGTGTGGGTCATGGCGCAGCAGGGATGGAGCTTGACGCTCACCCCCCGCGCGATGTCCCAGGGCGGGCCCCAGGGCTTGACCGCGCCCTCCCAGTCGGCGAAGCGCTCGGCGCCGGGCCCAATGCCCTCGGCCGCCAGCGCCGCCGTGAAGCCCGTCTCCAGGGCGTCCGGGCCCGAGGTGAAGCCCATCTCGGCCAGGAGGGCCGCCACCACCCCCGCCCGCGAGGCCTGGCCCGCGTGGAAGGGCTTGGTCATGGTGCCGAAGTTGCACCCCAGGCCCGCCGCCCCGCTCGCCGCGAGGGAGAGGGCGTGGCAGACGCGCTCCTCGTCCAGGCCCATCAGGCGGGCGCAGGCCGCCGCCACCCCCACCGTGCCCAGGGTGGCCGTGGCGTGGAAGCCCCGCCGGTAGTGGCGGGGGTTCAAGGCCCGGCCGAGCGCGTGGATGGTCTCGAAGCCCACGGCGTAGGCGGCGAGGATCTCCTCCCCCCTTCGCCCGCGCTCCTCGGCGAGGGCGATGAGGGCGGGCGAGAGGACCACGCTCGGGTGGCCCAGCATGATGAAGTCGGTGTCGTCGAAGTCGAGGGCGTGGCCCGCCGTCCCGTTCGCGAAGGCGGCCCAGGAGGGGCTGGTGCGGCCGCCCGCCCCCCAGAGGGCGGCGCGGGAGGCGCCCCCCTCCCGATCGGCCAGCTGGCGGGCGAGGCGGGCGCACTCCTCCCCCGCCCCCGCCAGCGCCACCCCGAGGGTGTCCACCACCGCCTCGCGGGCCTTGGCGCGGGCGGGCGCGTCCACCTCCCCGGTCCGCGTGGAGGAAATCCGCCGGGCGAGCTCCCGGGTGGCGGGCCAGGGACGGTCATCGGGCATGGGTCGGGCCTCCAGAGAACCGGGGGGGATTTCCTTTCCGGGAAGAAGAGAAAAAAATGGCCTCATTACCCCTTATTATCCCTCAAGACCCTGGAAGGCTTCATCCGCCCTCCCTGTCCGTCCACCGGGGAGGCGCGTTTTTTTTCGGTGGAATCCACTGAAAACCAATAGAAATTTCATTTTCCCCCTCCCTTTTTGCGTCTCGTAACCATCATCGCCCTTGCCGAGGAGACTGACCCCCCCTGCGCCCCCCCTTAACCAAGGGGGTGAAGGCCCAGGCCCCCGCGCGCAGGCCCGCCTGCGCGGAAGATACATCCCTCTGCCCGGATCGCCCTTCCATCAAATTCGCGCAGGTTCCGGGACCGGGGGCGACCGGCCGTTCGCCCCCGCGGGTGGCCGTATGACGGATGCGCGGGGGCGGGCACCGCCCCCCAAAAGACGGCCCGCCTCCGGGAAAGGGCGGCCACATTTGGGGTCCCCAAGCGGCCCGCCGCTTGGGGCGGGGGGGGCCGCCCCTACACCCCCAGGTAGAACTTCTTGACCAGCTCGTGGCCGGAGAGCTCCTGGGCGTCCTTCCCCTCGAACTCGATCTGGCCATGGACGATGATGTAGCCGCGGTCGGCGATCTTGACGGCCTGGTTGAAGTTCTGCTCGGCCATCAGGACGGTGAGGTTGTACCTCTCCTTGAGCTCCTTGATCTTCGATATCACGCGGCTGACGAGGATGGGGGCGAGGCCGACCGAGGGCTCGTCCACCAGGAGGATGCGCGGGGCCGACATGAGGGCGCGGGCCACCGCGAGCATCTGCTGCTCGCCCCCGCTCATGTTGCCGGCCAGCTGCCGCCTGCGCTCCTCCAGGATGGGGAAGGCCCCGTAGCAGAATTCGATGTTGCTCCCGATCGCGCGGCGGGCGTCGGGCCGGTAGGCGCCCAGGAGGAGGTTCTCCTCGACGGTCAGCTTGGGGAAGAGCCGCCGGCCCTCCGGGACGAGGGTGATGCCCAGGTTCACCACCTCCTCGGGGGTGCGGCCGACATCCCCATGATGCACTTCATGAGGGTGCTCTTGCCGTTCCCGTTGGTGCCGAGGAGCACCACCGTCTCGCCGTCGGCGACCTCGATCGAGACCCCGTGCAGGATCCGGACGGCGCCGTAGCCGGCCTCCACGTTCTTGAGGATAAGCCTATTCGCCAAGGTAGGCTTTCTCCACGGCCTTGTTGCTCACGATCTCGGCGGGGGTCCCTTCGGCGATCTTCTCCCCCGCGTCGAGCACCACGATGCGCTCCGAGAAGCTCATCACGGCCCGCATGATGTGCTCGATCATGATGATGGTGATGCCCTCCTGGTTCAGCCGGACGAGGAGGGAGAGGATCTCGTCCACCTCCCCGCTGGAAAGGCCGGCCATCGCCTCGTCCGAGATGAGGAGCCGGGGCTTGGCCGCCATGGCGCGGGCGAGCTCGAGCTTGCGTAGCTCGATCTGGGTGAGACCCCCCGGCCGGACGCCCGCCTTCGATTCCAGCCCGATGAGCTGGAGGATGCCGCGCGCCTCGGCGGCCGCGGCCGCCCCGTGGGAGCGGGCGTGAGCGGCGTACTCGAGCGGAATGCAGAGGTTCTCGAG
>JACPCT010000327.1 GCA_016184445.1 Candidatus Tectimicrobiota bacterium
TTCGCCTTCGAGCGGTCGCTCGATTTCCGCTCGATGCGCCACAACATCCTCACCACGAACGTCTCGAACGCCGACACCCCCGGCTTCAAGGCCAAGGACGTCCGCTTCGAGAACATCCTCAGGCGGGCCCTCGAGCGCGACCGGGGCATCGCCCTGGCGCGGACCAACCCGAACCACCTTGAGGGGGGGAGCCGGATGGACATCCTCTCCTCGGCCGAGCCGGACATCGTCAAGACGGAATCTCCAATCGCTTCCTTCGACGGGAACACGGTCTCGGTGGACACCGAGATGTACAAGCTCACGGAGAACAGCCTGCTCTACCAATCGGAAACGGATGTCCTGGCCCGCCTGTACTCTGGCCTGCGGTATGCCGTGACCGAGGGAGGTAGCTTCTGATGGATCTCTTCCAGGCGATGCAGATCAGTGCCTCCGGGCTGACGGCCCAGCGGGTGCGGATGAACATCTTGGCCTCGAACCTGGCCAACGCCAACACCACCAAGACCCCCGAGGGCGGGCCCTTCCGGCGGAAGGACGTCTACTTCCAGCCCGTCGGCCTCTCGGAGCTCTCCTCGCGCCAATTCCCGGAAGGAGCCGGCCGCTTCGAGAACGAGCTTGACCGGCAGCTGCAGGGGGTCCAGGTGAGCCAGGTCGTCCGCGACGCCCGCGACCCCCGGCTGGTCTACGATCCCAGCCATCCCGACGCCAACAAGGAAGGCTACGTCGCCCTGCCGAACATCAACGTCATCTCCGAGATGGTCAGCATGATGAACTCCCAGCGTTCCTTCGAGGCGGGCGTCACCGCCATCAACGCGGGCAAGGCCATGGTGAACAAGGCCTTGACGATCGGGAAATAACCCCTAAACGGAGAAGGAGAGGGACGTGGCGCGCATCGATCTCACCCCGGTTTCCCAGCCTCCCGTCGCCGGGAGTTCCTCGATCGGCCTCCCCGGCGTGGCCCGCCCCGTGCCGGGCGAGCTCAAGCCGGGCGAGAGCTTCGGAAACCTGCTCTCGAACCTTCTCTCCACCACCAACGACCTTCAGGTCCGGGCGGGTGAGCAGAGCCAGGCGCTCCTCTCCGGCGAGACCAAGAACATCCACGAGACCATGATCGCCCTGGAGAAGGCCAACATCTCGTTCCGCTTCCTCAACCAGGTGCGGAACAAGGCCCTGGAGGCCTACCGCGAAATCCAGCGGATGCAGATGTAGCGGCGGGCGGACGCCCGCGACGAGGAGACAGCGATGGGACCGATTCTAGCCCGTTTGGCCGTCCAGTTCCGGGACCTGATCTCGGACATGCCCGCCTCCCGGCGGACGGCCGTCCTCATCTTCCTGGGGCTGATCATCTCCTCGATGACCGCCCTCATGATGTGGGCCCGCCAGCCCGAGTTCCAGGTGCTCTACGCGGGCCTCTCCCAGGCGGACTCGGCCGCCATCGTCTCGCGCCTGCGCGACAAGCGGGTACCCTTCCAGCTCCAGGCCGGCGGCGGGGCCATCCTGGTCCCGAGCGAGCAGGTTCACGAAGCGCGCCTCGCCTTGGCGGAGGAGGGGATTCCCTCGGGCGGCGGGATCGGCTTTGAGATCTTCGACCGCTCCACCCTAGGGGTGACCGACTTTGTCCAGCGGGTGAACTACCAGCGCGCCCTCCAGGGCGAGCTGGCGCGCACCATCGGCCAGATACGGGGGGTGGAATCGGCGCGGGTCCATATCGTGATGCCCGATCGCTCTTTGTTCGCCGAGCAGCAGCGCCGCCCCAGCGCGTCGGTCATCGTGAAACTGGCCGGAGGCGCGGTATTGCCCGCCAACCAAGTGAAGGCTATAGTTCATCTGGTGGCCAGCGCCGTCGAGGGGATGGAATCCAAGGGCGTGACGGTGGTTGACGCCAGGGGGAACATCCTCGCGGGGGGGCGGCCCGAGTCGGAGGAGCAGTTTCTCAGCGCCTCCCAGATGGAGTTCAAGACCCAGCTGGAGCGCCGGCTGGAGGACCGCGTCGAGTCCATGCTGGCCAAGGTGGTCGGCACCGGACGGGCGGTCGCCCGCGTGGATGTGGAGCTGAACATGCGGCGGGTAGAGCGCACGCGCGAGCTCTTTGACCCGGAAAAACAGGTCGTGCGCAGCGAGCGCCGGATCAAGGAGAGCTCCGAAAGCGGACAGGCAGGGGCTGGCGGCGTGCCCGGCGTCCAGTCCAACGTCACCGCCAGCGAGCAGTCCTCCCCCTCCGCCCAAGCCGGCGGAGGCCGCTCCACCCAGAAGAGCAACCGGGTCACCGAGACCGTCAACTTCGAGATCGACAAGACGGTCGAGCGGATCATCGAGCCGACAGGTGATCTGCGCCGCGTCTCGGTCGCCGTCATGGTGGACGGCACCTACACCACGCCCGCGGGGGGCGGGGCGCCCCAGTTCCAGGCCCGCAGCCAAGCCGAGATCACGAACTTCACCCAGCTCGTGAGCGCGGCCATCGGCTTCAATCAGCAGCGCGGCGACGCCATCCGGGTCGTGTCCGTGCCCTTCCAGGCGG
>JACPCT010000328.1 GCA_016184445.1 Candidatus Tectimicrobiota bacterium
GGGTCGTGGAAGGAGTGGGGGGATAGGGCTGATTTGCCGATCGTCGTGCCGAGGAGGGGGTAGAGGGGGGGCGGATGGTGTTTAGCGACTACATCATCTACGCGGACGAAAGCGGTGACCACAGCCTAGATGCTATCGATCGGGATTTTCCCGTATTCGTTTTGGACTTCTGCATTTTCCGGAAAGACCATTACGTCACGGCCGTCGTGCCGGCGGTGCAGAAATTTAAGTTCCAGCACTTCGGACACGACCTGGTCGTCTTGCACGAGCATGACATGCGGAAGCAGAGACCCCCGTTTGTTTTTCTGAAAAGCGAAAGCAAGCGCGTTGTTTTTATGGATGGGCTCAATGAAATTATTCGTGCGGTGGACTTTACCATCATCGCGGCCGTGATTGACAAGCAGAGACTGACAGACCGGTACCGATATCCCGACAATCCATACGAAATCGCCCTCAAATTCTGCATGGAGCGGGCGCATGCATTTTTGAGAGACAAGGGCGAGCATCTCAAAAAGACACACATTGTCGTGGAAAAGCGGGGCCACCGTGAAGACGATGTTTTGGAACTGGCATTTCGGCGCGTTCGTGACGGTGACAACCAATGGGGCGCGATGCCAGGTTTTGAGATTGTCTTTGCTGATAAGCGGGTCAACTCAATAGGCCTGCAACTGGCAGACCTAACCGTCCGGCCTATCGGGCGCCATGTGCTGAATCGGGCGCAAGCCAATCGGGCCTACGAAATTATCGAAATCAAATTTCGCCGGAGTCCAGGCGGGGTTGTGAATGGATGGGGCCTAAAGGTGTTCCCCTAAAAAAGCGAAAGGCCCCGATTTACACCGGAGCCAGCCGCCGACCGGGAACAGCCCCCAGTCCCACATGCAATATGGGCAGTGGTTGAAATTTTGTCAACCTGATCGGTCTCTGCCCGATAAACGAACGGCCGAAAGTGTAAGGATATATAGTTCAATCCTCTCACCCCACCCCCTCCGCCTTCCCCGCCAGCCGGTCCAGCCGGTCCATGAGGACGCGCACGTTCGCCTCGGTGCGGATGAGCGGGCTCAGCGCACCCACCGCGCGATCCCCTGCGCCAGGTAGCCCGCCACGGGGGGCATCCAGAAGACGCAGAGGAAGCGCAGGAAGAAGAAGCCGCCCCCCAGGATGGGGAGCTCGAAGGTGATGATCCGCATGGGGCCGAAGAGGGCCGAGGCGGTGAGGAAGGTGACCATCGGGCCCACCCCCGCGCCCCCGGCCATGAGCCCCGCCGCGAGGGGGTAGAGGACGAAGGGCATCCCGATGGGGGTCACGGCTCCGGCCGTCCAGGCGACGAGGTGGCCCCGCCAGCCCGAGCGGTCCGAGAGCCAGCCCTCGATCACCTCCCTTGGCAGCAGCTCCGCCACCGCCACCCCCAGGAGGATGCCGATCACCATCCGGGGCAGGATGCCCGCCATGAGCTGGGCCGCCTTGCCCGCCGTGCCCAGGGGGAAGAAGCCCGTCTGGCGGTAGAGGATGAAGTAGAGGACGGCCACCACGGCCGCCAGGCCGAGGGTGGTCCGGTCCAGCAGACCGCTCATGGGGCACCCGCTCCTTGTCGTGCGCGGCGGCGGAGGGAAGGGCGGCTTCCCGCCCGGTCGGAACGTAGCGCCCCCGCCCGGAAACCGCAATCTTCCCGCCCCCCGGGGGTGGCCCCGGGGCCGCTCCCCGGTATAATGGCCGCCGTGCCCAAGAGCGAGCGGGAGGTCCGTGGCGCCTACCTCACCGGGGCTATCCCCGGCTGCGGGGGCCGCGGGCGGGCGGCGCCCGGGGACTTCGTGGTCGAGGAGACCCCCCTCGCCCCGCCCGGGGGCGCGGGCGACCACCTTCACCTCTGGGTGGAGAAGCGGGGCCTCCCGACGCTCGAGGCGGTGCGCCGCCTCGCGCGCCTGGCGGGCGTCCCGGAGGAGGAGGCGGGCTACGCGGGGATGAAGGACGCCCGCGCCGTGACCCGGCAGTGGATCTCGCTGCGCTGCCCCGGGCGGGAGGCCGGGGAACGGCTCGCCCAAGCCGAAGGGCAGCTCGGGGAGGGGCTCCGCGTTCTTCGAGCGGAGCGCGGGCGCGCCAAGCTGCGGCGGGGCTCCCTCCGGGGCAACCGCTTCACGATCCGGCTGCGCGGGGTGTCTCCCGGGGGGGAGGCCCGCGCCCGCGAGATCCTCGGCATCCTTGAGGCGCGCGGGGTGCCCAACGGCTTCGGCGGCCAGCGCTTCGGGGCATACGGCCACACGGCCGAGGCGGGCCTGGCCCTCGCGCTGGGGGACGCCGGGGGCGCCCTCTCGGCCCTGCTGGGGAGCGGCCGGCTGGAAGGGTCGCCGGCGGACGCCCGGCTCATCGAGGCCGCCCGCCGGTTCGATGCGAAGGACTACGCCGGAGCACTCGCCCTTCTTCCGGTTTCATGGGAGGGAGAGCGGCGGGTGCTCGCGAGGCTGGCCGGGGGCGCCTCGCCCGCCCAGGCGGTGGGGGCCCTGCCCGGGCGCGAGCGG